>NZ_JBPQTW010000103.1:0-23873 GCF_051386535.1 Streptomyces sp. URMC 127 | reverse complement strand
ATCCTGGCGGGCGCGCTGCGTGCGGCGGGGCGAGGTAGCAGGGGAGCCGCACCCCCAGGTACTTCACTATGCGTCACGAATCTACTACTCTATGTGATCGAAGGGTTGCCGACCGCTACCTTCCCGCTCCTCCCGTCGATTCCCGCCGCCCCGGAAGGTACCGTGCCCACTCCCTCGACCACCCCTCCCTTGCCGGGCGCCCCCAGCGTCCTGAAGGTGCAGACCAGGGCTGAGATGACACGGTTCCTTCGCGTGCCCTACGCGCTGTACCGGGAGCAGCCGCACTGGGTGGCCCCGCTGGAACGGGAGCGGCGCCGTCTCCTCGATCCGCGGCACAATCCCTTGCTCCAGCGCACCGAGGCCGCCTGCTTCCTGGCACACCGCGGTGGCGCAGGCCAGGGCCGGATCGCGGCCGTCGTCAACCCCGACAGCCCGCCCGACGAGCGCCAGGGCTATGTGGGCTTCTTCGAGTGCACCGCCGACCTGGCCACGGCCCGCGCGCTCTTCGACCGCGCCGCCGCCTGGCTGCGTGAGGCAGGGGCCGTCCGGGTGCTGGGGCCGGTGAGCCCCGACATCCACCACGAGTGCGGGCTCCTCGTCGACGGCTTCGACGACGCGCCCCGCATCGGCAACACCTACAACCCCGCCTACTACGAGGACCTCTTCGTGGCGAACGGCTTCGCCCCGGCCAAGGACCTGCTCTCCTGGCGGTTCTCCCCGTCCAGCCGGGCGGTGAGCGGGCTGATCGGCTACGCGGACGGGCTGCGGAGGAAACACCACCTCACGGTCAGGACGGCCGACTTCCGCCGCTTCGACGCCGAGTGCGCCCTCGTGCGCGAGCTCTACCACGCCTGCTGGCAGCACAACTGGGGCTTCACCCCGCTGACCGAGAAGGAGTTCGGCCACCTCGCGCGGCAGATCCGCACCGCCGCGCCGGACGGTGTGCGCATCGCCGAGAGGGACGGCGAAGCCGTCGGCTTCAGCATCCTGCTTCCCGACCTCAACCAGGCCCTGGCCCCCGCCCGGGGACGGCTCACCCGATACGGGTTCCCCAGCGGGGCCTGGCGGATCTGGCGGGCGGGCCGCTCGGTCAGCCGCGGCCGGCTGCTGGCGCTGGGCATCCCGGAGAGCCGCCGTACGGAAGGGGTGGCGAGCGTCCTGCTCGCCGACGCGCTGCGCAGGTCCCGTGAGCGGGCCTGGGACGAGGTCGACGTCTCCTGGGTGCTCGAGGACAACACGGCCGCCAATCGCTCACTGGCGGCGGCCGGGGCCGTGCTGCACAAGCGCCACCGCCTCTACACACGCTGTCTCCGCCACGACGGCGCCTGTTCCTGCTCCGCCACTCAGCTCGAACCCTCCCCGGAGGAATCCCGTGCAGCTCACCTGTGAAGCGGTCATCGAAGCGCTCGCCAAAGGCACCGGCATGCGCGAGGAGGAGCTCACTCCCGAGACCCGGTTGGCCGACGTCGAGCTGGACTCCCTGATGCTGGCGGAGTTCGCCACCGTCCTCGCCGCGGAGCACGGCGTACGCGTCGCCGAGGTCATCGACCCCACCGAAGCGACCACCATCGGCGACATCGTCACAGCCGTGGTGGAGCAGGCCCGTGCCGGCGGACCCCGCACCGATGCCGCGCCGCAGGAAACCACCAGCAGCGTCGCTCCTCCGGGCAGCGCCCGGTGAACCGTGACGTCGCCGTCACCGGCATCGGGCTCGTCACCCCGGCGGGCGTCGGCGCCGACGCCACGTGGGACGGCTTGTGCTCGGGCCGGTCCTTCGCCGCCACCGACCCCGCCCTCGCCGGGCTCCCGGTGGACTTCTCCTGCGCCGCCGGGGACTTCGACGCCTGCGCGCACCTGCCGCGCCGGACCGTCCGGCGCACCGACCCCTTCATCCACCTCGCGCTGACGGCCGCCCAGCAAGCCGCCGCCGACGCGCGCCTGACGCCCGGCGCGGCGGGCCCCGATCGCATCGGAGTCGTGCTCGGCGTCGGCTCGAACAGCCTCGTGGGCTACCCGTCCGTCAGCCGGCACCTGGAAACGGGCGAGCACCACCTCATCTCACCGCTCGCGCTGGCCCGCAGCGTCCCCAGCATGGCGGCCGGGGAAGTCGCCGCGCACCTCGACTGCCGCGGACCCACCTTCACCGTCGCCAGCGCCTGCGCCTCCGGCGGTCACGCCCTCGGCGTCGCACGCGACCTCATCCGTTCGGGCACGTGCGACCTCGTGCTCGCCGGCGGCAGCGAATCCGGCCGGGCGCCGCTGAGCGCCATCAGCTTCACCCGCATGGGCGCCCTGTCCCGGCGTCGCCACGACCCGGCCGGCGCCTCCCGTCCCTTCGACCGCGACCGGGACGGCTTCGTCCTCGGCGAAGGCGCCGCCGTAATGGTCCTGGAGCGCCCCGGTCACGCGCGTGCCCGCGGCGCCACCGTCCACGCTGTCATCGCCGGATACGGGGCCTCCGCCGATGCGCACCACCCCACCAACCCCCACCCGGACGGGCGCGGCCTGCGGCACGCCATCGGCGCCGCCCTCACCGACGCCCGCCTCGGGACCGCGGACATCGACCACATCAGCGCCCACGGCACGTCCACACCCGTCGGCGACGTCATCGAAGCCCGCACCCTGCGGCAGTCCTTCGCTGCCGGACCGCCCCCGGTCACCGCCCTGAAAAGCTCCCTGGGGCATGCGCTGGGAGCCGCGGCGGCGATCCAGGTCGCGTGCGCCGTGCTCACCCTCCGGCACCAGGCCGTCCCGCCCACGGTCAACGTCGACCACCAGGACGAGGCCGTCGACCTCGACATCGTCACCAAAGTCCCCCGGCAACGGCAGATCCGCACCGTCATGACCACGTCGTGCGGCTTCGGCGGCGCCAACGCCGTCTTCGTCCTGCGCACGCCATGACCCCGTACCAGGCCGAGGGCGGCGGCTGTTGCAGCGGAAAGGAAGGCTTCTCATGAGCCCGCGATCGCAGGGGAGGACCTGATGCCCCGCGCGCTGGTCACCGGAGCCGGCCGCGGGGTCGGCCGGGCCCTGTCCGAGGCGCTCGCCGCCCGCGGCTTCGACCTCACCCTGCTGGCCCGGGACGAGGCGGCCCTCGGCGCCGCGGCCGGGGAGATCGGCGCACGCTTCGAGGTGCACTGCGACGTGATGGCCGAGGACCTGGCCGATCCGGCCGGGCTGGAGCGAGCCGCCGTGGCCGCGCGGGAGGCGGACGTGCTGGTCAACAACGCCGGGGCGGGCCTGGGACGCTGGTTCGGCGCGACGGAGTGGGCGGACGAGCAGCACATGCTCGCCCTGAACGTCATCGCGCCGGCCAGGCTGCTGCACGCCGCTCTGCCGGGCATGCAACGGCGCGGCTTCGGCCGCGTCCTGAACGTCAGCTCCGTCGCCGGGAGCGGGCCAGCCTGGCAGGGCGCCACGTACGGGGCGAGCAAGGCCTGCATCACCCGGCTCACCGAGGACCTGGCGTACAGCCGGGCGATGCGCAGCAGCCCGGTGGCCGTCACCGCGCTCGTCCTCGGCCACGTGGACACCGAGTTCCATGAGCGGGCCGGGCTTCCCCCTCCGCCGCGCCTGCTGACGCTGCGGGCGCAGTGGGTTGCCGAGCGGGCCGTACGGGTGCTGCTGCGCCGCCGCCCACCGGTGCGCTACGTGCCCGCAGCGCGCTATCACGTGCTGGAACGGGCGCTCCACCACCTTCCGCACCGGCTCATGACCCTGCCGCATCTCGCCGACGACCTGAGCCGCTCCGCCGACGAGCCCCGTCGTCCCGCCGAGGCGCCGGGCCGCTCCGCGGAGGAGCCGAGCCGTGCCGCTTGACCGGACGGCAAGAGAGACAGCACGAAGAACCACAAGAGGAACCACAAGAGGAACGGCAAGAGCATGACAGGAGCGGTCGTGTGATGGAGGACCAAGGCCGGTCCCGGCCCCGGCGCTGTGCGACGGTCGTGGACGCCCTGCGCTCACACGCGGACAGCGGCGCCGAAGGCACGGTCGGAGCCGCTGCCGGGGACCAGCCCGGCTACCCCGCCTTCTGGAACAGCGTCCGCGCCGCCGCGGAGCACCTGACCGCAGGTGGCATGCGGCCCGGGGACCACGTCGCCGTCGAGATGGAAAGCACGACGAACACCCTCGTCGCCGCGGTCGCCGTCCTGGCGGCCGGGGGCGTACTCGTCCCGCTCGGTGCCACGGGAAGGCTCCGCCCCGGCACCCAGGACTGCACCCGGACGCTGGACGCCCTGCGCATCAGCGGCGCCCGCTTGTGCCTGGCCGCGGACCCCGGTTCCTTCCGGGAAGCGCTGGCCCCGACCGAACTGCGCACGCAAGTGCTGGCCACAGCCGAGTGCGCCTCCGGACGGGCGCAGGCCACCGATTGGCAGCCGGCACCGCTCGATCCCGACCGTCCCGCGCTCGTGCAGTTCAGCTCGGGCAGCGTCGCTGCGCCCAAGGGCATCGTGCTGACGCACCGCAACCTGACCGCGAACCTCGACGCCCTGACCCGGCGGATCGGGGTGTGGCACGGCCGCGCGGTGGTCTGGCTGCCGCTGTCCCATGACATGGGGCTGATCGGCAGCTTCCTGAGCTGTCTGTACTCCGCCTCCGCCATCCGCGTCCTCACACCGCGCTCGTTCATCAGGGACCCGCTCACCTGGATCGAGGAGCTCTCCTCTTTCCGGGCCACCCACACCGCCGCGGCGACCTTCGGCTACGACCTGGCGGAGCGCGCCGCAAGCCGTGCGCCGGAGCGGCTGACAGGTCTCGACCTGTCCCGGTTGACGGCGGCCATCATCGGCGCGGAACGGATCGCGCCAGGGCTGTGCGAGCGCTTCGAACGCCGCTTCAGGAGCTGCGGACTCCGGCCGCACGCGGTGCTGCCTGCCTACGGACTGGCCGAGAACTGCGTCGCGGTGGCCGTACGAGCGCCGCTCGCACCGTCCGCCTTCGGCGAACCCGACACCACGGACCCCCGGCGCACGCGCCTCACCACCGCAAGCGCACCGACCGCCGGCCCCGCCCCCACGCAGGACACCGGGCGGCACCGGCTGATCGGACACGGCGCGCCCTTGCCCGGCACCGAAGTGCGCATCGTCTCCGAGACGGGCGAGCCCCTCTCCGACGGCGAAGTGGGGGAGATCCTCATCGGCGGAGAGGCGGCGTGCCACTGGTTCGTCGGCGCCGGCGGCCTCCGCCGCCCCGCCCGCGACGACGACGGCTTCGTACCGACCGGCGACCTGGGCGCGATGAAGGACGGCGAGCTGTACGTCATCGGGCGTTCGAAGGAAACACTCTCCTACGCGGGGCGCACGATCTCACCCGTCGACGTCGAGCAGACCGTGCTGGCCGCAGTCCCCGGGCAGCTGAACGCCGCTGCCGCCGTCGCCCTGCCCCTGCGGGACGCCGGCGAGGACCTCGTCCTCTTCCTGGAGCTGGCCCGCGCGGCGGACGAGCAGGCCACGTCCCTGCTCGCGGACGCCGTCAGGCTCGCCGTGCTGCGTGACTTCCGCATCCCCGTCCAGGAGGTGTACGTGGGGCGGCGGGGAGCCCTGCCCAGGACGACCAGCGGCAAAGTCCGCCGGCTCGGCCTGGCCGCGGCGCACCGCGAGGGCACACTCGGCAGAGCCTTCCGCCCGGCGGCTCCCTCCGGTCCGGGCCGGCCGCGCGCAGCCGGCCTCACAGCACACGCAGAACATGCGGCACAGTCAGCACACAGTGCACACGCCGCGAACACTGCACACTCCGCCGAGGCCGGCCCCGCCGGACGCGTGCCGGGGGCGACGGCCTCACCGTGCTGATCAGCGGAGCTTGGGTCCTGCTCACCGGTGCCAGCGGAGGCATCGGACACGCCCTCGCGCACGCCCTCGCCGCCCGCGGAGCCCGGCTCGTCCTCACCGGCCGCCGCGCCGGCACGCTCACCGCGCTCGCTTCGGCGCTGGGAGCGCCGGACACACAGGTGCTGCCCGCGGACCTCAGCGACCGGCAGGGCGTCGAAGGGCTCGTCCGCGCCGCCGGGCCGGTCGACATCCTCGTCGCCAACGCCGCGCTGCCGGCCAGCGGCCAGGTGCTGGGCTACACGCCCGACCAGATCGACCGGGCCCTCGACGTCAACCTGCGGGCGCCGGTTCTGCTGGCCCGGTTGCTGGCGCCGCGGATGGTCGCCGCCGGAAGGGGCCACCTGGCCATGATCGGTTCGATCTCCGGCCGCGCCGCGTCCCCCAGCGCCTCGCTCTACAACGCAGCAAAGTTCGGCCTGCGCGGCTTCGCCCTCGGCCTGCGCCAGGACCTGCACCCCTCGGGCGTGGGCGTCTCGCTCATCCAGCCGGGCTTCGTCCGCGACGCCGGGATGTTCGCCGACACCGGAGTCACCGCGCCACGCGGCACGGGAACCGTCGCCCCCGCACGCGTGGCCGCGAGGACGCTGCACGCCATCGAGCGCAACCGGGCAGAGGTGAATGTCGCCCCGTTGTCCCTCAGGCTCGGGAGCGCCGTGGGGGGTCTGTTCCCCGCGCTGGCTGAGAGCGTCCAGCGCCGGGCGGTCAGCCCGGAGACGCTGCAGCGCATCGCCGACGCACAGCTTCACAAGCGCTGAGCCTCGTGCGACGGACGCGAACAGTGCGACTGACGCGCCAGTGCCAATGATGCGAACAGTGCCAATGATGCGAACGGATGACTGTTCGCAGGCAATCACCCCTCGGGCACCGTTTGTGCTTGGGGATGACCGGTGTCCTGGGTAGGAACGTTGGCCATGCACGCGGCACACCACCGCCTGGCCCGCATCCAGGCCTTCCCCTCCACCTCCACCTCCACCTCCCCCTTCACCGTCCCGCCCGATGCCGCCCGCCGCACGCCGTGACCACCGGAACGGCAGCCGCAGGGGCAGACGGAAGACCGCGCAGAGGACGCGGGCTCCCGCCCGGCCCCGGCGCGCCCGCACTCCTGCAGTCGCTGCGTTTCCTCCGTGACCCTCAGGGCTTCCTCGCCCGGCAGCAGGCCGCATTCGGCGACGCGTTCACTCTGCGGCTCACCGGCTGGGGCGACGTCGTCCTGGTGAGCGCACCCGACGAGGTCCGCACCGTGTTCACGGCGCCGCCGGAGACGCTGTCCGCGGGCAGGGCCCGCTGGGTGCTCGACCTGATCTACGGAACGCGCTCGCTGCTCACCCGGGACGATCCGGAACACGCCTGGCAGCGACGGCAGCTCATGCCGCTGTTCCACCGCGACCAGCTCGCACGCGGCGGGCGGCTGGCGCTCGACGCCACCCGCGCGGCCATGACCGCCTGGCCGGCCGACCGGCCTTTCCGGCTCACGCCGCACCTGCTCTCCCTGACCACCGATGTCCTCACCCGCCTCCTCCTGGGCCTGGAGCAGCAGGAAGCGCGCCGGTTCGAGCGGCACCTGCACCGCTTCATCGACGCGGCCCACCACCCCGCCGTCTTCAACCTGCCTCCCGCCCTGACCCGGTGCGGCCCGGGACCCTGGCGACGCTACCGCCGCACCCGGGACGACCTCGACGACCACGTGACCCGCCTGATCGCGGAGCGCCGGTCCCGCCCGCCGGCACCGGACGGCGACGCCATCGCCGTCCTCCTGGGCGCCGACCGGCGCGGCGGCGAACCGCTGGACGACGCCGCACTCCGCGACCTCGTCGTGGTGCTCCTCGGCAGCGGATCGGAGACCCTCGCCTACACCCTGGCCTGGGTCGTGGAAGCCGTCCTGGCCCACCCGCAGGTGGCCGGCCGGGCCCGGGCGGAGCTGCGCGAGGTCACCGCCGGCGGCCCGCTCACCGAGGCGCACCTGCCCAGGCTGCGCTATCTGACGGCCGCGGTCACCGAGGCCATGCGCCTCTACTCGATCAACCCGGTCGTACCGCGCCGGGTCCTCAGGCCGGGGTTCACCGTTGCCGGCCGCACGCTGCCCGTCGGCACCTACGTCGCCGCCAACGGCTACGGCGCGCAGCGCCGGGCGGCCTCCTACCCGGAGCCCGGCCGCTTCCTCCCCGAGCGGTGGCTGGACAGCCGGCCGGACCACTACGCGTGGATGCCCTTCGGAGGCGGCGCCCGCAAGTGCGTCGCCGCCTCCTTCGCCATGCACACCATCCCGGCCGTCATGGCCGTGCTGCTGAGCAACGAGAGCCTGCGGCTGCTCACCCCGGCCGTCCGGGCGGGCCGGGTCGTCGGGGACATGATCGTCCCGGCCGGAGGGACCGTCGTCGCTCTGACGCCCGCGCCGGCCCGAAACCGCACCCGTACCTGTACCCGTACCAGCGCCCGTCCTGGCACCGCACCGCGTGCCAGGAAGGAACCGCCCGCCGGGAGCGGCAGCCGTACGGGATCTGCCGGCCGTAAGGGATCTGCAGGCCGTACGGCCATGTCCTCCCCGGCCAGGCGACACCAGGAGCCATGACCTTGCGACACAGGAGCTGGACCACATGAGCAGGCAACAGGAGCTGGAAGAGGCCGTGCGGCCTGCGGACACGGCGCCGGCATCCGGTCCCGGGCCGGCACCGGGCGTACGGGACGAGGTCAAGGGGCTGCTCGCCTCCCGGCTGTGCGTCTCCGCCGCGGCGCTGGACGAACGGGCCACCCTGGAGTCCCTGGGCCTGGACTCGCTCCTGCTGACCGAGACGGTGGTGGCGCTGCAGGACCGGTACGACGTCCACCCCGGCCTGGCACTCCTCGCGGACCGGCTCGCGCCCACGCTGCCGCTGTCCGCCCTCGTCGACGAACTCACCAGGAGCGTACGAACCCCATGACGACCACCGACTTCGGCCCGGTGCACAACAGCGTGCTCGAACTGACCGACCGGCTGCGGGAAACGGACGCCTACCCGCTGTTCCCCGTGGTCGCCCAGGCCGGGCCGACCCGCGCCCGGATCCGGGTCGCGGGCCGCGCGACCGAAGGAGAGGTCACCGTCCTCGCCTCGGCCGACTACCTGGGCCTGGCCCACCACCCCGAGGTGCGCGAACGGGCCGCGGACGCGCTGCGCCGGTTCGGCACCGGCACCTACGGCAGTCAGGCGGTGGGCGGGTTCACGGAGCTGCACGAGGAACTGGAGCGCACGGTCGCCGACTGGTTCGACCGGCCCGCCGCCCTGCTGTTCCCCTCCGGCCTGCAGGCGAACCTGGGGGTGCTCGGCACGCTGGCCGGCCCCGGGGACACCGTCTTCCTGGACCGCTTCGACCACGGCTCCCTCACCATGGGCGCCCGGCTGTCCGGAGCGGGCGTACGCACCTTCCGGCACAACGACACCGCCCATCTCGAAGAGTTGCTGAACGACGGTGAAGCGCGGCAAGGGCGCCGGCTCATCGTCGTGGACGGCCTCTTCAGCGCCGACGGCGACCTGCCTCCGCTGCGGGAGATCGCCGACCTCGCCCGGCGGCACCAGGCGCTGCTGATCGTGGACGAGGCCCACAGCGCCGGCGCCCTCGGCGCCCGGGGGCGCGGCGCGGCCGAGCTCCTGGGGGTGCTCGACCGGGTCGACGTGCTCACCGGGACCTTCAGCAAGTCCTTCGCCTCCACGGGCGGATACGTCTGCGCGAACGAACGGGTGGTGGACCTGCTGCGGCACACGGCGGGCGCCTACCTGCTCACGCTCGGCCTGTCGCCGGCGACCGTCGGCGCCGTCCTGGGAGCCTTCGAGGCCCTCGCCCGGGAGGGAGCCGAGCGGCGGCGCCGGCTCGCGGAGCGCTCCGAGGCGCTGCGCAGGATGCTCCGGGAGGCCGGAGTGGGCATCGGGGCATCGCAGGCGCACGTCGTCGTCGTGCCCACGGGCACGGTCGACCGCACGGCGAGGATCGCCCGCCGGCTGGTCGGTGAGGGCCTCCTCGTCGGCCCCCTCTTCCCGCCCGCGGTACCCATCGGGGGAGCGCGGCTGCGGCTGGGGGTCACGGCCGCGCACTCCGAGGCCGATCTGCAACGGGCCGTTCAGCTGATCTCCGCCGCAGTGGCCGGGGAGCGGTGAGCCATGCGTGAGTTCCCCGGTGCCGACGCCCGTGAATTCCCCGGTGCCCACGCGCGCGAGTTCCCCGGTGCCGGCCCCGCCGACCGCGCGGCCTTCCGCCGGAGTTCACCGCCGCTGGTCCGCCTGCGCTCGCTGGACCGGCTGACCCGCCAGCACCCGTCCGGGCCGCTCGTCGTCTACACGGCGTTCATCACCCTCCTCCTTCCGGCCGGGTTCACCGCCTCGGGAGCGGTGATCGGGACGGTGCTGGTGCTCGCCGGCTATACGGCGTGGACGCTCACCGAATACTGGGTGCACCGCTCGCTCTTCCACTGGAAGGCCGCACCCGGCACGGCCATGGCCAGGCTGCACTGGACCCTTCACGGTCACCACCACGATCACCCGGACGACCGCCGGCGACTGGTCATGCCGCTCGCCGTCACCATCCCCATCGCCCTCGTCCTCTGCGGGCTCTTCCGGCTCGCCCTCGGCACGAACTGGACGGCGTTCATGGCGGGCTACGCCGTGGGCTACCTGCTGTACGACATGCTCCACTACCACGTGCACCATCACCGCCCGCGCTCCCGGCCGGGGAGGGCCCTGCGCAGATGGCACATGCTGCACCACTTCGCCGACGACAGCCGCCGCTTCGGCGTCAGCGCGCCGTGGTGGGACCACGTCTTCGGCACGGGGGACGCCGCTCGGTGACACGCGCCGGCCGGCAGCCAGGCGCCGCTGGGCCGTTCGGCCGAAACGGCCATGTTCACACCGGCGGCCCGGTCTGGTAGATCGGTTCTCCGCCGCTCGTGTCCTAGCGTGGCGGCTGAAACAGCGTCACCGCGTTCAACGGCCCGCGAAAGGGAGCGTTCCGTGTCCGTGCCCACCGCGATCGACCACAAGGCCCGTACGTACAGCCTGGCGCACGCCTACTGGCTGGCGCGGGCCGCCGACCTCGCCTACAAGGACGAGACCACCATCGAGAAGCAGGCGCGGGAGTGGGGCTTCGACCGGGTGCGGCACCACGAGACGCGCTTCGAGCCGCCCTTCCCGCTGGAAGACACCCAGGCCTACACGATGGCGGGCAACGACATGATCATCACGGCCTTCCGGGGCACGGAACCCGCGAAGATCCGCGACTGGCTCTCCGACGCCACGACCCCGCCGTGGCCGGGCCCGGCGAAGACGGGATACGTCCACTACGGCTTCGGGCAGGCCCTGGAGTCCGTCTTCCCGGCAGTGAAGGCCACCCTCCAGGAGTACCGGACGAACGGTCAGACCGTGTGGTTCACCGGTCACAGCCTCGGCGGCGCGCTGGCCATGCTCGCCGGCGCCCGGCTCTACCTCGAAGAGCCGAAGCTGCTGGCCGACGGCGTCTACACCTACGGCCAGCCCCGCACCTGCGACCGGCTGCTGGCGGAGGCGTGCAACAAGGGCTTCAAGCAACGCCTCTTCCGGTTCGTCAACAACAACGACATCGTGCCGCAGCTGCCGCCCGAGCCCGCGTACACCCATGCCGAGACCCTGCGGTACATCGACTCCGCCGGCAAGGTCCACGAGACCATGTCGTTCTTCGGCGGTCTCGCCGACCGGGCCAAGGGCCTGACGGCCGACGCGTTCGCCCCTGCGAGCGACGGCGTGCGCGACCACTCGATCCTCAAGTACATCGCGGCGCTGGAGAAGAACCTGACCTGACCGCACACGGGACTACGGGAGCGGCTCAGGGACTTTCCGCGGGGAACGGCGGAGCCGGCGCAGTGCGAGGAGGCCGCCGATGCCGGGGACGAAAGCGCTCGCTCTGGTGGCCGCCGAGTCCCGGGCGAGGCGCCAGGTCGCCCCGACCACGAAGAGGTACGCGCAGCCGTGGGCCGGGCCCATCAGGGATGTGACGGGCCGCAGGTGTGCGGTGGCGAGGTTGGCCAGCATGACGACGAGCGAGGCGAGTTCGGCGTTCGCGGCGATGCGCAGGGGGCGGAGGTTCACGGTCACGCTCCGGTGGTGGAGCCGGGGCGGACGACCATCAGGACGGTGACCGTCGCCCACAGCAGGTTGAAGACGCCGGTGAGCGCGGCCAGCCGCCGGTCCGCGGCGGGGGCGGACGGACCGGATCCCGCACCTTCAACGGCGGCGAGCTCTCGCTCCTGCGCGGGCAGGATCAGCAGTGCGAGGAGACCGGCGGCTGCCGCCGTCAGGACGATCGAGGTGATGAGCCAGCCGCTGCCCAGGACGCCGAGGCTGCTCGCCGTCGCGAACCCGAAGACGGGCACGGCGATGCCTACGGCGGCGTACACGCGGCAGATGCGGTGCAGCAGCCGGAGGGTGGCGGGCGCCCGGCGGTCCTCGCCGGTGTCCCGGCGGGTGCGGCGGAGCGCCGCGGGGAACATACTGGCCGCCACGGTGACCGGGCCGACGGCCACGACCGCGGCCAGCACGTGCAAGGAGAGGAAGAGCTTCGTCATGACGCGGCCCGGTCCCACGGTGCTCCGGCGGACAGCATGCTGCTGACGGCAGCACCGGATGCCGCTCGTTCGGCGTGCGGCACTGCGCAGGGGGCGATGACGTCGAGCGGATCGAGGCCGTCGGACAGAACGGTCTGTGCGTGCATGGAAGGCCCTTCAGGCGGTTTCACGGCCGGTCCGTCCCGGCCCGGGCCCGACGATATGCAGGAGCCGAGGGGCATCCCAGTGGCGTGAGTGCCACCTTTCAACGGAAAAATGCCAGCCGCGGACGCGGCAGCCTTTGTGCCCTGCGGAGGGCTGCTGTGCAGGCAGAAGGCTGTCGCGGAGGCGGATGTTCGCCTGACCGTCCGGTACGGCGGTCGCGTACGTTTCTGCCATGCACACCGTTGCCGTACTCGCGCTGGAGCAGGTCATCCCGTTCGACCTGGCCGCCCCGATCGACGTCTTCGCGCGGACCCGCCTGCCCGACGGGCGCCCCGGCTACCGGATCCGTGTCTGCGCCGCGCAGCCGGAGACAGAAGCGGGAGCCTTCGCGCTGCGCGCGCCCTGGGACCTGGAGGGGCTCAAGGGCGCGGACACGGTCGTCGTCCCCGGCACCACCGACCCGACGGCGCCTCTGCCCGCCGACGTCCGCGAGGCGCTGCGGGCCGCGGCCAGGGCCGGCACCCGCATCGCCTCCATCTGCACGGGCACGTTCCCGCTCGCCGCCACCGGTCTCCTCGGCGGTCTGCGGGTGACCACCCACTGGTTCGCGGCCGATCTGCTGGCCGCCACGTATCCGGAGCTCACGGTCGACCCCGACGTGCTGTACGTCGACAACGGGCAGTTCCTGACCTCGGCCGGGGCCGCGGCCGGGCTCGACCTGTGCCTGCACATGATCCGGCGCGACTACGGCTCGGCCGTTGCCGCCGATGCCGCGCGGCTGTCCGTGATGCCGCTGGAGCGCGAGGGCGGGCAGGCCCAGTTCATCGTGCACGACCACGCGCCCGTCCCCCGGGGCTCCGCGCTGGAACCGCTGCTCACCTGGCTGCAGGACAACCTCGCCCGCAACCTCGCGCTCGACGACATCGCCGCCCACGCCGGCATGAGCACCCGGACGCTGATCCGCCGTTTCCGCGAGCACACCGGCAGCACACCGCTCCAGTGGCTCCACCGCGCCCGCATCCGCCGGGCCCAGCACCTCCTGGAAACCACGCAGCACTCCGTCGAACGCATCGGTGCCCAGGTGGGCTTCGGCTCCCCGACCGCCTTCCGCGACCGCTTCAAACGGACGACCGGCGTCAGCCCGCACGCGTACCGGCGGACCTTCAGCTGAGGCTCAGCGGGGCGCGGCACGGCCGTCAGTGGCCGAAAGGCGGCTCGAAGCAGCCGGATTCCAGGTACGGGCCGTTGGTCTGCACCTGGTAGTTGGTCTTCTGGACGAATGCCGTGACGCAGGCGTCGGCGTGGACCCGCAGACCGATCAGGGAACCCTCGGGTGTGACGTAATGGTCCGTCTCGTAACGCGGCCTCATCTCCCGTACGGACAGCGTGCCGCCCGAGCGCTCGCCCTTCGGACCCGTGCGCTCTTCCTCGTACCCGAGAGCGAGCATCGCCGCGCGCACGCTCTTGGGGTCCCACTTCTTCTCCTCCCAGAGCCGCTTGAGCACGGGCTCGATCCGGTCGGCCTCGCGCTTGGCGTCCTTTGCGCTCGCTGGGGACATGTCCCTGGGGAAGCGGTGGGCGTTGTTCTCCCGGTAATGGGGAGCGCCGTCACCGGCCCCGGGCTCCACATAGGGAGATGCGCCTGCGTAAGGGGTGCCGGAAGGGCCGCCGGAGGCCGGAGCGGGTCCGGAGCCCGGAGCGGGGCCGGAGCCCGGAGCGGGGCCGGAGCCCGGACCGGTGCCGGAGCTCGGACCGGCGCCGGCGCTCGGAGCGGCGCCGGTGCTCGGAGCGGTGTGAGCGCTGGGCGCAGCACTCGGCGTCCCGGCGGCCGTGCCGTCGCCGCGCTGCCCGCCACAGGCGGTCAGGGATATGGCCGTGCCGAGGAGCAGGGCACCCGCGGTCAGGCGCCGCCCCCGCCGGATCATTGAGGTCAGCATGAGAACGACTCTGTCACGACGGCTTCGCTGCCCGCTGCCCGCTGTTGGAGCCGGCCTGCCTGCGTCCCGTGCCCGGCACCCGAGCGTCGCGGCCTTGAGATGCTGATGCCGGAAACACGATGCCGAGTCCGAGAGGGAAGCCATGGTGGCTCAGCTGTTCCCGCCCATCGAGCCGTACGCACACGGACTCCTCGACGTCGGCGACGGAAACCAGGTGTACTGGGAGACCAGTGGCAAGCCGGACGGCAAGGCGGCGCTGTGCGTGCACGGCGGACCCGGCAGCGGAAGCCGCCCCGGCAACCGCCGGCTGTTCGACCCGGAGGCCTACCGGATCGTCCTCTTCGACCAGCGCGGCTGCGGCCGGAGCCGGCCCCACGCCTCGGATCCGGCTGTCAGCCTGGACCACAACACCACTGCCCACCTCGTCGCCGACATGGAGCGCCTGCGCGAGCACCTGGGCATCGAGCGCTGGCTCCTCTACGGCGGCTCCTGGGGCTCGACACTGATCCTCGCCTATGCCGAGCGCCACCCCGAACGGGTCTCGGAGATCGTCATCGCCGGCGTCACCATGACCCGCCCCGAGGAGACCGACTGGCTCTACGGCGGTGTCGGCCGCCTGCTGCCGGGGCCCTGGGAGCAGTTCCGCGACGCGCTCCCGGAGGACAGCCGGCACGGCAATCTGGTCGCGGCCTACAACCGCCTGCTGAACAGCCCCGACGCGGAGGCCCGGACCAGGGCGGCGCAGGCCTGGTGCGCCTGGGAGGACGCGGTCATCGCCCACGAGGCCCTGGGCAGCCCCGGGCAGTACAGCAGCAAGCCCGGCAAGGCGATGACAGCCTTCGTCCGGCTCTGCGCCCACTACTTCG
Organism: Streptomyces sp. URMC 127; assembly: GCF_051386535.1. Lineage (NCBI taxonomy): Bacteria > Bacillati > Actinomycetota > Actinomycetes > Kitasatosporales > Streptomycetaceae > Streptomyces > Streptomyces sp. URMC 127. Next base: position 8,534 of record NZ_JBPQTW010000103.1, on the reverse strand, counting down.
CGAACAACGCATGGCTGGACGACGGGCAACTCCTCCGCGACGCCCACCGCCTGACCGGCATTCCGGCCGTGCTCGTCCACGGCCGCCTCGACCTCGCGAGCCCGCTCCGGACAGCATGGGAACTGGCCAAGGAATGGCCCGATGCGGAGCTGAAGGTCATCACCGATGCGGGCCATACGGGAAGCCTCGCCATGCAGGAGGCGGTCCTGGAGGCGATCTCCCGGTTCGGGGAGCGAACCGGCTGTGCTGCGCCGAGGTGAGAGCCGGGGTGGACGCGGTGCGCCCCGGGTGCTCAGCGCTCCCGGAAGCCTCCGAGGAAGCGGCGGAAGACGCCGCCCTCGCGGGGCAGCGGGGCGGACGGCGGGGGAGCGGTGGGGCGCTGACGGGCGATCGGCTGGTCGTAGTCGGCCCGGGCGATCGCGTCGACGGTCCGGTCCAGGTCGAAGTCGCCGGAGCCCTCGATGGCCGGCACGAAACCGACCAGGACCCCGTCCCGCATGACCTGCGCTTCGAGTCCGGCGGTGTCGTCGCTGTCCCAGACGGCCTCGCGGCCGTCACGCAGGACCACGCGCACGCCGATCTGGTAGACGCCCTCGCGCGCCACGTGGGCGTTGATGCCGCGCTGCCGCAGGGCGTCCACGACGTGAAGCGCTCGGTTCTCCTCCATAGGGCCACAGTATCGCCCGATAACATTCTCTTTCCTTATATGCGTGATACATCCCCGGGGGAATTCACACGCCGCCCGCAACCTCCGCGGCCGCCCGAAGACGCTCTTCGGCTTCGGCAGGGGTGTCGTAGTAGCCGGGGCGGGCCAGGAGCACCGAGCTGAAGTAGTGGCCCTGCTCGTCCTCCGGTTCGTCGTCGGCCTCGAACGGCCGCCAGAAGGCCAGGAGCAGATCGGGGGCGAGGAACGAGGCGGGGTTCTCCGGGTCCTCGCCGAGGGGGACGAGTTCGCGTATGCGCCGTACGACCTCGCGAGCCGGCGCGAACACGTCCACCCCACGGAAGGTGACCCTGTCGGCTCCCTGGTAAGGGCGCCAGAGCTCGATCGCCGCCAGAGCACCGTTCATGCAGTGGACGCTGATCATCAGCCCGCTGGGGCGGACGACGTGCTGCCCGGGCCGGTCGGAGTCCGAGACCGAGGAGAGGTCCCGGAGCGAGGCCAGGGCGGCGTCGGCTTCGTGCCGGGGCATACCGATGCGCAGTGCGCCGACGCCGGTGGGCGGGTCGAGGTGGAAGTCCATGCGGGCATGATGCCAAGCGGCACTGACAACGGACCGTGGCCGTCCTCGTCAGGACCGGGAGAACCAACCGCCAGGGCCGGGAGAACGAACCGCCGGGACCGGAAGGGCGAACCGTCAGCCCCGGTAGGCGTCCTCCAGGCCCTGGATGTCGATCTTGCGCATGCCCAGCATGGCCTGCATGACCCGCTGGGCCGCGGCCTGATCCGGGTCGCCCAGCAGTTCGATGAGCCGGCGCGGGGTCACCTGCCAGGACAGGCCGTACTTGTCCTTGAGCCAGCCGCACGGTCCCTCTTCGCCGCCCTCGCCCAGCCGGGCCCAGAGGCGGTCGACCTCCTCCTGGTCCGCGCAGTCGACACTGAAGGAGACGGCCTCGGTGAAGGTGAACTGCGGCCCGCCGTTGAGGGCGACGAACCGCTGGCCCGCGAGCTCGAACTCGACGGTCATGACGGACCCCGGCGTGCCCGGGCCCGCCTCGCCGTAGCGCTGCACCTCCAGGACGCGCGAGTCCTCGAAGACCGAGACGTAGTGGGCGGCGGCCTCCTCGGCCTGGTCGTCGAACCAGAGGAAGGGCTTGATCTTCTGAGTGATCTGCATGCTGACGAGTACACCCGACGCAGCGCCGGAAAGCTCGGTCCGCAGCGGTATTCCGCCGCCGGAGGGAGGCGGATCGTCCGGGCGGGTGACGCCGCTCCCGCACCGCCGGTGGGACGTTGAGGACATGATCGAAACTGAACAGGCGCAGGGGCCCCTCCGGCGGGCGTGGTTGCCCGCTCGCGCGCCCCGTGCGGCCACGGTGACCGTGATCTGGGGCGTGGCGTACGCCGCTTTCGGCCTTGTCTGTGCACTGCGCGGGGTGCCGCTGTTCGCGTTCGGCGGCGCCCGGACGTCTCCCGTGCTCGACTGGGCCGTTGTGGCGGCGGGGGCACTGGCGGCCTTGGGCTGCGCCGCTGCGATGCGGTACGGGCCGCGCCCTTGGCTGAGAGCACTGCTGTGGACGGCCTGCGGGCTGTCCGGGGTCGCGGCGTTCAGTCTGCTGATGGACCTGATCACGCTGCTGGTCGGTCAGAGCGTGGACAGCCGGCCGGCCGCCGCCAACCATGCGATGGCGGCCACCGGCGCGCTGCTGCTCGCCGCAACCGTCCGTACGCGTCACACCTCGGCCGGCGGTAACTCACCGCCGCCTTCCCCTGCTCCACAAGGCTCCCGGATGGCCGCCGCCTGGGCCGGGACCGCGGCCTTCCTCCCGTACATCGCCATGAAGACCTTCTGGGCGCTGGGAGGCACCTTTGCCGGAGTGAGCAAGGAGGAGATGCTCGCCGTCTCCGAACGCAACGGTGCCCCGGAAGTCTGGCTCACCCTGGAGTCCTGGGGCCTGGACGTCACCGTACTGCTGGCCGCACTCGGCATCTTCCTGCTCTGGGGCCTGGTCCGCCCGTGGGGGCAGGTCTTCCCACGCTGGACGCTGTTCCTGCACGGCCGGCAGGTACCGCGCTGGCTCCCGCTGGGCCCGGGACTGATCGGCGCCGCCACGCTCGCTCCGTACGGGATGCTCGGCATCGGCTACTGCACCCTGGCCACGGCCGGCGTGGTGACGATGCGGCCGGGTGACTTCCACACTACGCAGGACGCGCTGCTCGTTGCCTGGATCGGCATGTCCGCGTTCGCCGTGTACGGGATCGCGCTGGCCGCCGCCGCCCGCTCGTACTGGCTGCGGACCCGTCCGGCCGGCCCGGCACGCCGTCCTCACGGCCCTCATGCCGGGTGACGGCCTTCGTCAGCTGCACTGCCAGGTGAACATCGCGCGGCCGGCCTTGTCCTCGAAGCGGGGGCCCGTCCACGGAGGGGCGCCCAGGACGCCACGGGCGACAGAGAGGCAGAGGAACGCGTCCGGAGCCCGGGACCCCGTCCGGCCGGCCACGGACAATGGACCGTCGGTTGGATGAAGTCGGCCGGCCGACGGCTGATCGAGGTTGCTGGTCGCGCGCACTACTGCTGGCATCACGCACTGTGCCCGGCTGTCACTCATATGGGGGAGCGGGCCCGTACGCCGTTTCGGGGGGTCCCGGCATGCCGAGGATCCTCTGGTGAGGATCGGACCGGTGGCCGCGGAGACGGTGCTGCGCCGAAGGCGCGCGGCGGAGCCGTGAAGGGCTCCTCCCGGGCAGTTGGGGATGCAAGGTCCCGGCTCACGGGCCTCAGGGCGATAGCTCTGGGGAGGGCGAGCACTGGATGAGATTATGCATCTGACTCCACATGAACAAGAGCGTCTGATGATCCATGCGGCGGCGGGTGTCGCCAAGGAGCGCATGACCGGGACGCCGCCCAGGCCGCTCAACTATCCCGAGGTGGTGGCGCTGCTGAGCGCGCATGTCCTTGAGGGAGCCCGAGAGGGCAAGACCGTCGCTCAGCTGATGAAGTCCGGGAGGGAGGACGTGCTGAGGGGCGTGAAGGTCATGTCGGGCGTCCCCGAGATGGTCGAGTACGTGCAGGTGGAAGCGACCTTTCCCGACGGCACGAAGCTCGTCACCATCCGCAACCCCGTTTTCGACCCGGACCCGCAGTGCAGGGTCGGGCCGGCTGTCCACCCGGGTGAGGTGCGGTTCTCCGAGAAGACCGGCGATGAGACGGTGGTCCACAACAAGCAGCTCGTGGACGACAACAGGGTCGAGCGCGTGATCGTCGTCAACAAGGACAGGAAAAAGCGTCCGGTCCAGGTCGGTTCGCACTACCACTTCTTCGAGGCCAACGACGGGCTGGAGTTCCAGGATGCCGACGGTGCCACGGTGTCACGTGATGTCGCCCTGGGCATGCGCCTCAACGTCCCGGCCGGCAGCTCCGTCCGCTTCGACTGGAACTGTCCCCAAGAGGTAGAGCTCGTCCCCATTCTGGGTGACCGCAAAGTCCACGGCCTGCGCGAGAAGACCAAGGTCACGCCGATCCCGCCGCTGCCTTCCGTATCGACGGGGGGCCGGCCCGTATCGACGACGGGCCGGCGAACGATTCCTGAACGTACGGTCTTCGACCCCCTGCCGCGCAAGGAGTACGCGGAACGGTTCGGCCCGACGGTCCGTGACCGTATCCGCCTCGCCGAACCGACCTGTGGATCCGGATCGAGGATGACTGGTGCGGCGGTCCCGACCACAGCGGCAACGAGATGATCTTCGGCGGCGGGAAGGTGATCCGTGAGTCGATGGGGCAGTCCATCACGCCACGCGACCCGTGCAAGGACAAGGCAGCCCGCGCAACGCACAAGGCATGCAGGCCGCCCGCCGCCCCGGGCAACTCCCCCGTCGACCCGGACCATCCCCCCACCGGCGACGCGACCCATCCTCCCGACACGGTGATCACCGGTGCCGTCATCCTGGACCACTGGGGCATCGTCAAGGCCGATGTGGCCATCCGCGACGGCTACATCACCGCGATCGGCAAGGCGTACAACCCCGAGACCATGAACAAAATCCACGACGGGGCCGCTTCCACCGGCGGTCGTCCCGCCCCCACGGATTTCGTCATCGGGCCGGAGACGGAGGTCATCTCGGGCAACGGCAAGATCCTCACGGCCGGCGGGATCGACACGCACGTCCACTTCACCTGCCCCGAGCAGGTCGGCGAGGCGCTGGCGTCGGGTGTCACCACGCTCATCGGCGGCGGTACGGGGCCGGCGGACGGCAGTACTGCCACTACGGTCACGCCCGGCGCCTGGCACCTTGAGCGGATGTTCGAGGCGCTGGACGCCTTCCCGGTCAATATCGGGCTGCTCGGCAAGGGCTCCACCATGTCCAAGGAGTCCATGCACCACCAGTTGAACGCCGGCATCATCGGCTTCAAGATCCACGAGGACTGGGGGGCCACCCCGGCCGCCCTCAAGGCGTGTCTGGAGGTCTGCACCGAGGCGAACGCCGTCGACGTCCAGATCGCCCTGCACGCCGACTCGATGAACGAAGCGGGGTTCTTCGAGAGCACCCAGGTCACCATCCAGGGCCATTCCATCCATGTCTTCCATGTCGAGGGTGCGGGCGGCGGCCACGCCCCCGACATGATCAAAATGGTGTCCGAGGAGAAGGTGCTGCCCGCCTCCACCAATCCCACCCGGCCGCTGACCGTCAACACGGTCAAGGAACACCTCGACATGCTGATGATCGCCCATCATCTGAATCAGCAGGTCAATGAGGACCGGGCCTTCGCGGAGTCGCGGATCAGGCCCTCCACGATGGCCGCCGAGGACATCCTGCACGACATGGGCGCCATCTCGATCATGTCGTCGGACTCCCACGCCATGGGCCGTATCGGCGAGATGATCACACGCACCTGGCAGACCGCGCACGTCATGAAGAAGCACCTGGGCATCCTGGAGAAGGACAGGGAGGGCCTGCCGGCGGACGCCACGGCCGCCCGGATCGCCGCCGCCGAGCTCGCCGACAACCACCGGGTCCGGCGGTACGTCGCGAAGTACACGATCAATCCGGCGCTCGCCCACGGCATCGATGACTACGTCGGGTCCGTGAAGACCGGCAAGCTGGCGGACCTGGTGCTGTGGGAGCCGAAGTTCTTCGGGGTCAAGCCGCACCGGGTGATCAAGGGCGGCCAGATCGCCTACGCGCAGCTGGGCGACGCCAACGCCTCCATCACCACCCCGCAGCCGGTCCTGCCCCGCGGCGTGTGGGGCGCCGCGGGCCGGGCGCCCGGCGCCACCTCGTACAACTTCGTCAGCAAGCGGGCCATCGCCACCAAGCTGCACAAGCGGCTCGCACTGGGCAAGAAATTCGCGCCCATCAAAAGCACACGCGGCGTCTACAAGAACCAGATGGAGGAGAACGACTTCAGGCCCAAGGTCGATGTCGGCTCCGAAACGTTCTATGTGACCGTCGGCGGCGCGACGGAGGACGACGTGTACGCGCGAGTCGAAAACCAGGATCCCAAGTATCCGGTCGATCTGGACAAGAAGCTCGACAAGGATGATCCGCTCTTCCCGAAGGAACCGAACTATGAAGGCGATCCGCACTGGCCCTACGACGACCATCCGGTCTATGCGATCGATCCGCCTGAGCTCCTGCCCATGGCGCAGCGGTACTTCCTCTTCTGACGGCTGCTGACGTCCCGCAAGAGGACTCTGGCGAGCCGCAGCGAAAGGGTGAGGTGCGGACGATGAACCGTGCCGCGTTGTTCGTGCTGACCGACGGCCGTTTTCCCGCCGGAGGGCACGCGCACTCCGGCGGGGCCGAGGCGGCTGTGGCAGCGGGCCGTATCCGCGATGCCCGCTCGCTTCAGGATTTCTGCCTCGGGCGGCTGCACACCACCGGCTTGGTCGCGGCGGCGCTTGCTGCCGCGGCCGCCTCAGGCCACGATCCGCTGGTGCTGGAGGAGGCTGCTGACGCCCGGACACCGGTACCGGCCCTGCGGGAGACGGCCCGCAGGCTGGGGCGGCAGATGATGCGGGCCGCCCGCGCGACGTGGCCCTCGGCCGAGCTGGACGCGCTGGCCGCGGCCCGGCCGCGGGGCGCGCACCAGCCGCTGGTACTGGGGCTCGCGGCGCGCTCGGCCGGACTGGCACCGCTGGACGCCGCGTACGCGGCCGCCTACGAAACCGTCAGCGGGCCGGCCACCGCGACGGTCCGGCTGCTGAGCCTTGACCCCTTCGACGCCACCGCGGTCCTGGCGCGCCTCGCCGGCGACCTCGACCAAGTGGCCGGAGAGGCCACCGTCGCCGCCGGACGCCTTCCCGAGGAGGGGATCAGTGCACTGCCGGCCGCCGGCGCGCCGCTGCTGGACATTGCCGCGCAGCAGCACGCCGCCTGGCCGGTACGCCTGTTCGCCTCCTGACCTGCACACCGACGACCGTCACACAGCACCGCGAGAGCTCGGAGCCCGATCTGATGCACCTCGACCACGCAGAGACATTTCCCCCGCGCCACACCCACAGTGCCGAACCCCGGCTCCCGGACGGCACCCGTCGTGCCCTGCGCATCGGCCTGGGCGGGCCGGTCGGCTCGGGCAAGACCGCCACCGTCGCCGCCCTGTGCCGGGCGCTGCGGGACGAGCTGTCCATCGCGGTGGTCACCAACGACATCTACACCCGCGAGGACGCCGCGTTCCTGCTCCGCGAGGCGGTGCTTCCGCCCGAGCGGATCGCCGCGGTGGAGACCGGCGCCTGCCCGCACACCGCCATCCGCGACGACATCTCCGCCAACCTCGAAGCGGTCGAGAACCTCCAGGACACCATCGGCTCCGGCCTCGACCTGGTCCTGGTGGAGTCCGGCGGCGACAACCTCACCGCCACGTTCTCCCGGGGCCTGGTCGACCACCAGATCTTCATCATCGACGTGGCCGGCGGCGACGACATCCCCCGTAAGGGCGGCCCCGGCGTCACCACCGCCGACCTCCTCGTCGTCAACAAGACCGACCTCGCCCCCTACGTCGGCTCCGACCTTCAGAGCATGGCCCGCGACGCCCGGGCCCAGCGCGGCGCGCTGCCCGTCGTCTTCACCAGCCTCAAGGCCGAGGACGGCGTGCGGCCGGTCGCCGACTGGGTCCGTGCACGCGTCGCCGACTGGGCCACGGTCCCCGCATGACCCTCACCACCGGGCACACCCCATCCGCCCCCCGGCAGGCCGCCGCGGGCGTGCACGCCACCGCCCGCATCGTGGCAGCAGCCCACGGCGACACCACCGTCCTGCCCGTCCTCGACGGCGAAGGACCCTTCGACGTACGCGGCCTGCACCCGCACGGCAACCAGGCGCGGGTATGCATCATCGGCGCCATGATCGCCCCGCTCGGCGGCGACCGGCTGCGGATCGAAGCCACCGCCCGGCGCGGCGCCGCCCTGCACATCACCACCGCCGCCGCGACCCTCGCCCTGCGCGGCCCGACCACCGAACACGCCACCTACGACGTGCACCTGACCGTAGAAGAACACGCACAACTGCACTGGCTGCCGAAAGCGCTGATCTGCACGGCCGGCAGCAATCTGCGCCAGAGCTGGACCATCGACCTCGCCCCCACCGCACGGCTCGTCCTGCGCGAGGAACAAATCCTCGGACGCACCGGCGAGCCCCCCGGCCGTCTGCGCACCCGGCTCACCGTCCGACGCGGCGGGCGCACCCTGCTGGACCAACAGGCCGCATACGGGCCGGACACACCAGGCTGGGACGGCCCGGCCGTCCTCGCCGGCCACCGCGCGACCGGGCAGATCCTCACCGTCGACCCCGCCTTCGAGGACGAGCCTCCCGCCACCCGCCTGCTCGGCGACGCCCCGGAAAACGGCCAGGGCGTACTGGCACCACTCGCCGGCCC
>NZ_JBPQTW010000102.1:0-24037 GCF_051386535.1 Streptomyces sp. URMC 127 | reverse complement strand
ATCCGCACCTCGCCGCGCGGGGGCGGGCTGGGTGAGGCCCTCGTGCTCGACGAAGGTGCCCCGCGCGGCGAGGTGCGGATGGGCGGGGGCCTCGCGCAGCGACAGGACGGGGGCGACGCAGGCGTCCGAGCCCTCGAAGACGGCCGTCCACTCGGCGCGCGTGCGCTCGCGGAAGCGGGCGGCGATGGCGGCGCGCAGCTCGCCCCAGCGCTCGGGGTCCTCGCGGGCGGGGGCGCTCTCCGGCAGGCCGAGGAGCTCCATGAACTGCACGTAGAAGCGCTGTTCCAGCGCGCCGACCGCCATGTGGCCGCCGTCGGCCGTCTCGTAGGTGCCGTAGAAGGGGGAGCCGCCGTCGAAGAAGTTGGCCTCGCGCCGGTCCTGCCAGGCGCCGGCCGCCAGCATGCCGTGGATGAGCGCGGTGAGGTGCGCGGTGCCGTCGACGATGGCGGCGTCGACGACCTGGCCGGCGCCGCCGGCACGGGCGTGGTGGAGGGCGGCGAGGACGCCGACGACGAGGTAGAGGGCGCCGCCGCCGAAGTCGCCGAGGAGGTTGGCGGGGAAGGCGGGCGGCCCGCCGGCCGGGCCGGAGAGGCCGAGGGCGCCGGTGACGGCGATGTACGCGATGTCGTGGCCGGCGGTGTCGGCGAGCGGGCCGTGCTGGCCCCAGCCGGTCATCCGCCCGTAGACGAGGCGGGGGTTGCGGGCGAGGCACGCGTCGGGGCCGACGCCGAGCCGCTCGGCGACGCCGGGCCGGTATCCCTCGATGAGCACGTCGGCCCGGGCGGCGAGGCCGAGGACGGCGCGGCGGCCGTCGGCGGTCTTGAGGTCGGCCGTCACCGAGCGCTTGTTGCGGTTGGTGACGTCGCGGGACGGGGCGATGTGCAGGCCGGGGCCGCCGGGCCGGTCGACGCGGACGACGTCCGCCCCGAGGTCGGCCAGCAGCATGGCGGCGAACGGGCCCGGCCCGATGCCCGCGAGCTCGACCACGCGCACTCCGTCGAGCGGCCCGCCGGCCGTTCCGGTCATCCGGACCCCCTGTGCGTTTGTGAACCGACCCTTGTGCACAGCTTTTGTGATGTGGCCCTTGCAGCACGGCCTCTGTGACACAACTGCTGTAACACTCGCGATGCTAAGAACCGGTTCCCGTTTTCACAAGACCTCGCCATGGTGGCCTCCGGTGCCGCGGACCCGCCGTCAGCGGGCGTCGAGCTCCGCGACGAGCCGCTTCGGGGCGATGGTGCGGTAGCTCTCCTCCACCCAGTCGCACAGCACGTCGGCCGGGGCGCTCTCCCCCGTGAGCGGGATGGACACCCAGCCGTGCCGGCCGAGGCCGTAGCCCGTGGGCGCAGCGCCGGGCACGGCCAGGGCGTGGCCGTGCGTCTCCTCGTCCTTGAGCTTGACCGAGATGCCGGGCGACTCGGTGTTCCCCTCGGCACCGAGGAAGACGAAGATCTTTTTGTTGACCTTGACGACGGCGTCCTCCTCCCAGGGAAACTCCTCGGCGGTGCCGGGCAGCGACAGCGCGAACTCCCTGACCTTCGCACGGACCTGGAGCGGAACGGACAGGGTCATGGGGTGCCTCCGGAGTGTGTGCGCGGCGCGTTGCCGCGTTGTTTCGCTGCCGCGCTCGTCGTTCGTCACGTGCGTCGTTCGCCGCTTGCTTCGTTTGTGACGTGCGTCGTTTGTGACGTGCGTCGTTCTTGCTCGTACACGCTAGCCCGGGGGTCTGACAACGCCCGGGAACACCGCCCCGGGTCACAGCAGCCCGGCCTCCGCCAGGTGGTGCCGCACGGCCTCCACGGCCGTGCCGGACAGGGGGCGCTGCGGCGCGGCGGTCGCCGGGCAGTCGATGACGCCGAGCAGGTGCAGGGCGGCCTTGAAGCCGCCCAGGGCCGACGCGGTCGGCCCGGTTTCCGCCGGGTCGCCCGTCATGGCCAGCCCGAACAGGGCCGCGAGCCGGTCCTGTTCGGCGGCGGCCTCCGCCCAGCGGCCGGCGCGGGCGTGCTCGTACAGCCGTACGTAGCCGGCCGGGTCCACGTTGCCGAGGCCGGGGACGATGCCGTGCGCGCCCGCCAGCAGGGCGGCGTCGGCCGCCGGTTCGGATCCGGTGAGGACGGCGAAGGTGCGCTCCAGGCCGCGCCGGCGCAGCTCGACGAGGAACCGGCGCAGCGCGCCGAGGTCCCCGCTGCTGTCCTTGAGCCCGGCGGCGGTCCCTTCGCCGGCCAGGTCGAGGAGGGTCCCGGCGTCCAGCTTGCTGTGGACGGCCTGCGGGATGTCGTAGGCGACGAGCGGCAGCCCGGCGCCCTCGCGGATGCGGCGGAAGTGGTCGCGGACCTCCACCGGGTGGGCGGCCACGTAGAAGGGCGCGGTGGCGACGAGCGCGTCCGCGCCCAGCGCGGCGGCCGCGCGGGCGTGGTCCAGGACGCGGGCGGTGGTCATGTCGATGACCCCGGCGAGCACGGGCACCCGCCCGGCGACGGCGTCGACGGCGGCCCGCAGCGCGGTGCGGCGTTGCGCGTCGCTCAGGCAGGCGCTCTCCCCGCTGGACCCGAGCACGAACACGCCGTGCGCACCGGCCGCGAGCACGTGCTCCACGAGGGACGCCAGCGAACGGGTGTCCACCTCGCCCGACGGGGTGAGCGGTGTGCAGAGCGGCGGGACGACCCCGGACAGCGGAACGGGCAGACCCATGGCGACCGCCTTTCCGGCGCGGTACGGGCCGCGCCGAGCCTTCGGAAGGGGCGAGGCCAGTATGTCGGCGCCGTGCCGTGCGGTGGGGCCGCTCGGCGCCGGGGCGGGGCCGCCGCCCGCCCGTCAGGGCGTCAGCCCGCCGGTCCCGTCAGCTCGTCCGTCCCGTCAGCTCAGCCCGTCACCAGTCCCTTCAGCGCCCGGCGGCACAGGGCGTCCGCCGCCCGCGTCGTCTCCGGGAGGCGGTAGGCGGGCGCCAGGGCGAGCGTGTGCGCGACGGCGTTGCCGAGGCTCGTGCGGTGGCCGACCGAGACGAAGACCGGTTTGACGCCGGGCCGGGTGCGCACGGCGCGGCCCACCTCCTCGTCGCCGTCGAGGAGGGGCGAGGTGTCGCCGCGGAGCGGGCCGGGGGCGTCGTGGCGGAAGGTGAACGGGTTCTTGGCGACGCCGATCGTGGGCAGGCCCGTGACGACGCCGAGGTGGCTGGCGAGGCCGAAGCGGCGGGGGTGGGCGAGTCCGTAGCCGTCGCAGACGACCAGGTCCGGCGTGGTGCGGAGGCGCTCCAGGGCGGCGAGCACGGTGGGGACCTCGCGGAAGGCGAGCAGCCCCGGCACGTACGGGAAGGCGACCCGGCCGGTCGCGGTCGCCTCCTCGACGACGCGCAGCGTGGCCGTGTCCAGGGCGACCGCAGCGGCCACGACGACGTCCCGCTCGTCGTCGTAGGCGACGTCGACGCCGACGGCCACGAGGGGCTCGCCGGACGGCGGGCCCGGCTCGCCGAGGACGACACGGCCGCGCAACTCGTCCTGGACGGCGGCCGCTTCCGCCTCCGTCGTGGGCCAGCCGGGCGGTACGGCGACGGGTTCTGTCTGTTCTGCAGCGCTCATTGTGCGGCCACCGTACCCGGCCCGTAGGCTGGCGATCATGTTCGTACTGGAGCTGACCTACATCGCGCCGATCGAGCGCATCGACGCCGCCCTGCCCGAGCACGTCGCCTGGCTGGACGCGCACTACGCGTCGGGGGTCTTCATCGCCTCCGGGCGCAAGGTGCCGCGCGACGGCGGGATCATCCTCGCCCTCGGGGACGACCGGAAGAAGATCGAGGAGATCACGAAGAGCGACCCGTTCAGCGTGGCGGGGGTGTGCGAGTACACGATCACCGAGTTCGTCGCCACGAAGACCGCCCCCGCCCTTGAGCCCTACCGGCAGGAACTGCCCTCCTGACCCCGCCTACCTCCCCGAACGGGTGGTGAGCCGGGCGAGCCGCCCCTTCTCCCCCGCGGCCCAGCAGCCGCCGTCCGGCGCGCAGTCGACGGTGTCGTACGAGCCGGTGTCGAAGCCGTGCCAGGTGCGGCCGCCGTCGGTGGTGACGTCGCTGCCCGTGGGCCCGACGGCGAGGGCGGTGGTGCGGCTGCGGGGCAGCCAGGCGACGCCGGAGCGGTAGGCGCCGGGCGGGCTGCCGGCCGGCGTCCAGCTCGCGCCGCCGTCCGCGCTGACGGCCGCGGCCCGCTCGGAGGGCCGGCCCGCGCGGTAGTCGCCGCCGACGGCCAGGCCGTGCGCCCGGTCGCGGAAGGCCAGGCCGAAGACTCCGCGGGCGGGGTCGCCGGCCGGTACGGGCGTGCCGGTGGCGCGCCAGGTGCGGCCGCGGTCGGCGGAGTGCAGGACGCGGGAGGACGCGGCGCCGCCGGTGGCGATCCACGCGTCGCGCCCGCCGCTGCGGCCGCCCGCGGTCACCACGCACTGGCCGCTCGCCGCGAACGCCGCCTCGCCGGGCAGCGCGGCCGGCATGCCGGCGGCGGGCAGGACGCGCCAGCTGCGGCCGCCGTCACCGGTCGCGAGGATACGGAACCTGCCGTCGACGGGGTCGCCGAGCGCGATGCCGTGGCGCGCGTCGAAGAAGGCCAGGCAGTCGTAGAACGCCTTGGGGTCGGTGTTGCGGAACGTCTCCGTCCAGGTGGTGCCGCCGTCGTCCGTGCGGAAGACCCGGGAGGCCTCGCCCTCGCCGATCGCCAGGACGACGGCGCGCCGCGCGTCGAACGCCTCCACGTCGCGGAACTCCAGGGCGGCGGCGCCGGGCGGCGATACGTTGCGCCAGGTGCGGCCGGCGTTGCGGGTGAGCAGCACGGTGCCCTTCGTGCCCGCGGCCCAGGCCGTGGAGCGGCTCACGGCCGCGAGCCCCCGGAACCGGGCGTCGCTGCCTCCGTCCCGGCTCTCCCAGGCGAGGGCCTTGCCGGCGGCTTGAGCGGGGGCGGCCGCGGTGCCCGCGAACGCGAGGGCGGTGCCGCAGAGGGCGGCGGCGATGGTGCGTAAGGCAGTCAGCTTCCATCTCATGACGGCGCAAGCTAGCACTTGCGGGGTGGCACCGACTCCGCCGCGGCGGCGGCGACCGGCAGCCGCACCGGCCCCGGCCGGGGCAGGCACGGCACCGCCGGACAGGTCCGGGGGGCTGATCGCCGTAGCGCGGCGGATTCCTGCCGACCACGGCGCGCATTTTCACCCGCCGCGACGGCGACCAGCCACCGCGGCGGAGAGCGGCGGTGCCGCATCCGGCTCAGGCGCGCACCGCACCGCCGGGCACGTCCCCTGGGCCTGATCACCGTCGCGGCGGAAAACTCCGGCCGGCCGCCGGGCCCGTGCAGGCCGGCGCCTACGGTGTGGGACTTCACCAGGTACGGCCGCACCAACCGGGCCCTGGGGACCGCCCCGGCCTTTCCACCCGCCGCGACGGCGATCAGCCACCGCGGCCCAGACCGGCGGTGCCGCATCCGGCTCAGGCGCGCACCGCACCGCCGGGTACGTCCCCTGGGACTGATCACCGTCGCGGCGGAAGACTCCGGCCGGCCGCCGGCTCCGTCCTGGGTCGTCCAACATTCATCCTTTCGGCCGGGGCCGGAATGGCTGGACGGGTGATCCGGCGGTCCCCCGCCCGCGCCTAGCGTGGAGCGCATGACGCCCACATCCGTGCTGTTCGCCCCCGCCGGGAACGACCCCGGGGCCCGGCGCCGGCGGGTATGGCTGGTGGCCGGGCTGTGCGGGTTGTGGCTGCTGGAGGGCCGGCTGCTGGCGCGGGAGGACGGCTACCACCACGCCCACCTCGTCGTGTGGGCCGCCGGCCTGCTCGCCGCCCTGTGCGTGCTGCCCTGGGCGCCGCTCGCCCTCCGGGCCGCCGCGGCCGTGGGCGTTTCCTGGTCCGCGACCGGCTATCTGATGGCGGCCGGCCTGCACCTGCCCGTCTGGGGGCTGACCGAAAGCGCCGCCCTGCTCGTCCTGCTCGTCCTCGTGGCGTGGCGGGCGCCCGTGCGGGCCGCCGTCCCGGCGGGCATCGCCCTGGCCGCCGGGGTCCTGGTCGCCCCGGTGCGCGACACGGGCGTGCCGGGCGCGGCCGTCGTCGTCTACGCCCTCGTCGTCGCGGGCGTGGCCTCGGCCGGCCTGTGCCTGCGCTACCGGGACGCCGAGCGCGCCCGGGCGGTGGCCGCCGCGCGCGAGGCGGAGCGCCTGGAGCTCGCGGGCGAGCTGCACGACTTCGTCTCCCACCACGTCGCCGCGATGACCCTGCTGGCCAAGGCGACCCGCACGGTCGCCGAGGACGCGCGGGTGGCCGCCTCCCTCAAGGACATCCAGGCGGCCGGCGACGAGGCGCTGACCACGGCCCGGCGGCTGCTGCGCGTCCTGCAGCAGGACGCGCCCCACCGCTCGCCCCTGCCGGGGCTGGACGGCGTGCGCGAGCTGGTCGACGACTTCCGCCGGGCGGGGCGGGGCCCGGTCCGGGTGGACCTGCACGTCGACCCCGGCTTCGGCACCGGGCTGCCCCCGGAGCTGACCGGCTCCGTGCACCGGATCGTCGCCGAGGGTCTGGCCAACGTGGCGAAGCACAGCCCGGACGCGTCGGCCGTGCGCGTGACGCTGCGCGAGGCGGAGCGGCGCCTGTTCGTCTCGGTGCGCGACGACGGCGCCGCGGGGCAGTCGTCGCAGCGCCCGCCGGAGGACACCGGCGGGCTGGGCCTGGTCGGGCTGACGGAGCACGCGGACGCGATCGGCGGGTCGCTGACGGCGGGCCCGGTCGCGGGAGGCGGCTGGGAGGTGCTGGCGGTGCTCCCGGTACAGCGGGTGCACCGGTGAGCTGAGCGCTCCAAGGGCAGGGATTTGATGGCTGATACGGCAGTTGTCTTTTCCAATCCAAGGGGAGTGACGCAGCTCACGCTCGAATCATGTGCACTGCAGCGATCGAACCGCCGTCTCTCCTGACGGCGTCTCTCCGGTGGGCGGGTCCTTCGGGGCCGGCCCGCCGGAGAGCACCACGACCGCACCACGACCGCACCACCACCGCACGGACCCGCACCACCGCTAGGAACCGCACGGAACCGCACGTCACCGCACCACGCCACAGCGATCGCGAGGGAGCACGCGTTGTCCACTGTCATCGACCAGGCTGTCCAGGCACGGCTCATTGTGTCGGCCCCGCAGGACCGTGCCGTCCCCGCGCAACTGCGCTACGAACCCTCCGATCCCTTCGCCGTGCACATCGCCTTCCCGGCGGCGGCCTCGCTCGACGGCGCCGACGTGGAGTGGGTCTTCGCCCGCGAGACGCTCGCCTGCGGCCTGATCGCGCCGACCGGGGGCGGCGACGTCCACGTGTGGCCGTGCGGGCCGGACCGCACGGTGCTGGAGTTCCACGCCGTGGAAGGCGTGGCCATGGTGCAGATCGACACCTGCGAGCTGCGGCGCTTCCTCGCCCGCTCCTACGCGCTGGTGCCCGCCGGCAGCGAGGGCGGGCACCTGGACGTGGAAGGCGACCTGGCGGCGCTGCTGCGGGACGCCTGACGCCGGCGGAGGGGCGTCAGGGACGTACGCGTCGGATGCGTCGGACCGGAAGAACTACCAGGAGAACCAGGAGAAGGTGAGCGCCGAGGGGACCGGTCAGGGCACGTACGCCCTCCAGCCGGTCCCCGGGAGCTCGTGGGGATGCCAGGTGCGGGCGTACGGCGGGAGGTAGGCGTCGGCCGGGTCGTAGAGGACGGCCATGGGCATGCGGCGTGCCCTGCGGGCCAGCTCGTCCTCCGTCGTGGAGCGGTTGTTGCCCATGGTCTGGGCGGAGGCGCAGCCCGCGGCGTACGCGACGGGCTGCGCCCGCGGTCCCGTGACCGTACAGGGGGCGGACAGGCCGAGGCGCCGCAGGCCCTCGGCGGCGCGCTGGTAGCGGACGGTGGTGTCCCGGGCGTCGGCGGTGTTGACCCGCAGCTCCTTGAGCTGCACGCCCAGGTGGGCGGCGAGGACCGCGCACAGCGCTGCGCCCACCGCCCACCGCCGCGGGCCGGCGCGGAAGGCGGCCGGTGCGCGGGCCGCGAGGTCCGCCACGGGCAGGGCGAGCAGGGCGTAGGCGGGGAGCAGGAAGCGGGGCGCGGAGTAGTCCAGCAGGAGCAGGTACGGGGCCGCGAGGGACAGCGCGCAGGCGACGGGGAGCAGGACGGCCGCCCGCGATTCCCTCCGCGCGGCGAGGGCGCAGGCCGCCGCAGCCAGGAGAGGGAGCAGCAGCCACCACAGCGAGTGCGTGACGGACGGGTTCGCGATGTGGCAAGGGCGGCACAGCTGGGGGCCGTTGAGGCTGCGGCGGGCGGCGGCCAGGCCCGCCCCGAGGTGCGCGCCCATGCCGCCCTCGGTCTCGCCCGCGTCGGCGAGCCGCCGGGCGATGCCGCCGAAGCGGACGTACGCCTCCACGGCCCATTGCGCGCCGCCCGCCGCGAGTCCGCCGGCGACTGCCGCGGCGATGCGGGGGCGGCGCCAGGCGCGTACGACCGCGCAGGTCACGAACAGCGGCAGAGCGAGCCAGACGGCGTCCGGGGCGCGCAGGAGGGCAGCGGCGGCGAGGGTGGCGGCGAGACCGGTGAGGGTACGGGGGCCGGCGTCGTCACGGGCGCGCAGGAAGAAGCCGGTCGCGGCGACGGCGGCGAGGGCGATCCAGAGGTTCGGCATCACCTCGGGCCCGCTGAGGACGGTGATCCACAGCCCGGCGAACAGGGCCGCCGCGAGCGCCGTGCGGCCGGCGCCGAGCAGTGGCCGCCACACCGCGAACGCCCCGTACAGCGCGGCCGACGACAGCAGCGCCAGCGTCACGCGCAGGACCGTGGTGGACGGAGTGAGCGCCACGACCGGCGCCACGAGGAAGGTGATGCCGCGCGAACGGGGGGCGCTGAAATACGCCGCCGGGGTGCGCGGGTCGACCTGGGAGAGGTAGACGCTCTCGTCCCAGCCGAGGTTCATGTGCGCGACGGCGTAGCACAGTTGCAGCACGGCGTAGGCGGCGGCGACGGCCGCGAGGAGCGGGACGGGGCGGCGCATGCCCCTCTTCTACCGCATTCGGCTCTTCTACCGCATTCGGCGCTTCCCGTTACGGCCGGGCCGCGGACGCCCGCTCGTATGACGCGGCGATCTCCGCCTCCGCGGCGGCGCGGTCGGCCCAGCGGGCGCCGTCGCCGACGGACTTGCCGGGCTCCAGCTCCTTGTACACCTCGAAGAAGTGCTGGATCTCCAGCCGGTCGAACTGCGGCACGTGGCGCAGGTCCCTGACGTGCTCGTGGCGGGGGTCGCCCGCGGGCACGCACAGCACCTTGTCGTCCTCGCCCTGCTCGTCGCGCATCCGGAACATCCCGATCGCCCGGCAGCGGATGACGACGCCCGGGAACGTGGGCTCACCGGCGAGGACGAGGGCGTCCAGGGGTTCGCCGTCCGCGCCGAGGGTGCGCTCGATGTAGCCGTAGTCGGCGGGGTAGCGGGTCGAGGTGAACAGCAGCCGGTCCAGCCGGATGCGCCCGCGGCGGTGGTCCATCTCGTACTTGTTGCGGCTGCCTTGGGGGATCTCCACGACGACGTCGAACTCCACGGGGCACCTCCGCTGGGGGTCGGCCGGGCGACGGGCCCATCGTGTCGCGCTTCGGCCGCGGGGGCCATACCGCCGACGCGGGGCGCGCTGCGCGGGGCGGGGCACGTACGACGACGGCTCGTCCGGCACCGCCGGATTGCGCCGTACCAACTGATCGCCGTTGCGGCGGATAAGACTTGGCGGGCGCCCAGCCCCTTCTTCCGCCGCGGCGGTGCCAGGCCGACCCCTGCCGGCAGACACCCCGCCCGGCACCGCCGGAACGCGCCGTACCAACTGATCACCGTCGCGGCGGAAGGAACTGCCGCCTCCCCGAACGGCATTGCGGTCTGCCCCCGCGAGCCTCTCCTGCCGCGGAGGCGGCTCCCGGCCCCGGGCCCCACTTCCGCCGCGCGGCAACGGTTGTCACTGCCCCGGCAGAAGAGCCCGCCGCGGCGGCGTTCAACCACCGCGGCGGATTCCGGCGGTGCCCGCGCAGCAGGCGCCCGTGCGGGCACCGGGCACGGCTTCCGCCGGCATCGTGGGCCCCCGGTCGGGGGCGACGCGGGTCAGGGTCACCACGCCCGCCGTGGCCACCGCGCCCGCGAGGGCCGCCAGGACGCCGCCGGGGACCCCGTGGCGGAAGGTTTCTCCCAGCACCGCCGTTCCGGCGGCCGCGGCGACCACCGGGTTCACGATCGTGAGCGTGGCGAGCGGGGCGGCCAGGCCGGCGCCGCGGTAGGAGGCCTGGGACAGGAGCATGCCCGCCGAGGCGAGGACGGCGGTGGCGAGCAGCGTCGGGAGGAGGGAGCCCGTGCGGTGCGAGGTCCAGTCCTGGGCGGCGGCCTTGGTGAGGACGGAGGCCATGCCGAACACGGCGCCGGCGGCCGCGGCCAGCACCACCCCGCGCACGACGGCCCGCCGCGCCCGGCGCGCGCCGAGGGCCAGGGCCGCGGCTCCGGCCAGCGCCGCGGCCGCGAGGAGGGGCCGCTCCCCCGCGCCGAGGGTCTCGCCGCGCGGCGGCCCGGTGAGGGCGAGGAGCCCGGCGAGGCCGGCGGTCGCCAGGAGGGCACCGCGCCATCCGGCCGTGCCGACGGGTCTGCGGGCCCGGACCGCGGCCATGGGCAGCGCGAAGACGATCGCGAGCGCCCCGAGCGGCTGGACGAGGCTCAGCGGCCCGTACGCGAGCGCCGCGACGTGCAGTGCGGCGCCGAGCCCGGTCAGGGCGACCGCGCCCCACCAGGCGGGCCGCCGCAGCGGTCCGCGGAGCCCGGGCGCGCCCGCGGGCCCGGCGGCGACCCGCTCCTGCACGACGGCCGCGCCCGCGTAGGCCATGGCCGACACCAGGCAGAGCAGGGCCGGCAGCAGGAGCGCATCCATGCTTCCACCTTGCCGCGCGAGCACCGCGTCCGTCGTCGTCCCGGCGGACGGCCCCGGCGCCCGGCGGTTACTCCCGCGGGAGTAGCAACCACCCCGTTGCACCCGGCGGATTAGCTTCCGCTTCGGTCTGCGGGCCGACGCACCGGGCGCTTCGCGCCGGAACCCTGGAAGGGTCAGCGAACCGGCAGCTTCGAGGAGGCGGCGAGCACATGGCCCCGGCGGCGGACACGCAAGCGAAGGAGGGCCGGTCGCGACCGGCCCGCGAAGGCAAGGCGAGGAGGCGCGCCCTCCCGTGGGCGGTGATCGCCTTCTGGATCGTCGTCCTGGCGGTCACGGCGCCCTTCGCCGAAAAGCTCAGCGGCGCCGCGCGGGACCGCCCCGTGGACTACCTGCCGGCCAGCGCCGAGTCCACCCGGGTCGAGCACCTGCTGCAGAAGCTGCCGGGCGGCAACACCTCCGACGCGCTGCTGGTGTACCACCGCGACGGCGGGCTGCGGCCGGACGACACCAAGGCGGTACAGGAGCACCTCAAGAAGATCGCGGGCCGCTACGAGGTGCGCGGCGGCGACAAGCCGCCCACCGTCGTCTCCAAGGACGGCGCGACGTCGATGACGGCGCTGTCGGTGAGCGGCCTGGAGGACGCCGCCGCGCAGGGCAAGGCGGTCGACGGCATCCGGGACATCGTCAAGGAGGACAAGCCGGGCGGCCTGAAGGCCGAGGTCGGCGGGCAGGTCGCCCTGATGTCCGATCAGAACGAGGTCTTCCAGTCCATCGACGGCGTCCTGCTGCTGGGCACCGCGGGCGTCGTGGCGGTGCTGCTCATCCTCATCTACCGCAGCCCGTTCCTGTGGCTGGTGCCGCTGGCGGTGGTCGGCGTGGCGGCCTCGGCCGCGATGGCCGGCGTCTACGGGCTGATCAAGGCGTTCGACCTGACGGTGACGACGATGAGCACGTCGGTGATGACGGTGCTCATCTTCGGCGCGGGCACGGACTACGCCCTGCTGCTGGTGGCCCGCTACCGCGAGGAGCTGCGCCGCACCGAGCAGCCCTACGACGCGATGAGGTCCGCGATCCGCGGCTGCGGCCCGGCCGTTCTCGCCTCGTCCGGCACGGTCGTGGCCGGCCTGATGTGCCTGATGGCGGCGGACCTCAACAGCAGCAGCGGCCTCGGCCCGGTCGGCGCGGTGGGCGTCTTCTGCGCGCTGACGGCCATGATGACGCTGCTGCCCGCGGTGCTGGTCCTGCTGGGCCGCCGCGTGTTCTGGCCGATCGTGCCGGTGTACGGGACCGAGGCCGCGCACCACCGGTCGCTGTTCGCGGCGATGGGCAGCTCGGCGTCCCGCCGCCCGGCCCTGGTGCTGCTGTGCGGCGTCGCGGCGCTGGTCGCCCTGTCGGTCGGCGCCGTGAAGCTGCCGGGCACGCTCAAGCAGGAGGACGCGTTCCTGGACAAGCCCGACTCGGTGGCGGCGATGCGCACGGTCGCCAAGGCGTTCCCCGACGCCAGCAGCCTGCCGATCACGGTGGTGACGCGTACCGCGCAGGCCGGCGAGGTGGAGAAGGCCGTGAAGGCCACGAAGGGCGTCGCCACGGTGCAGCCGGGCCGCAGCGGCGAAGAGCGCACCGAACTGCAGGTGTTCTCCGTGGCGAAGCCGGAGTCGGCCGGCGAGAAGAAGACCATCGGCGCGCTGCGCGACGCGGTGCACGACGTCAAGGGCGCGCAGGCGATCGTGGGCGGGCCGACGGCCCAGCAGATGGACCTCGACACCACCAACGCCGACGACCGGCGCAAGGTGATCCCGCTGGTGCTCGTCGCGGTGATGCTCGTGCTGGTCGCCCTGCTGCGCAGCCTGGTGGCGGCGGCGGTGCTCGTGCTCGCCGTGATCGCCTCGTGGGGCGCGGCGATGGGGCTCAGCGGCCTGGTGTTCGGCCCGGCGCTGGGCTACAAGGGCCTGGACCCGAGTCTGCCGCTGCTGACGTTCGTCTTCCTCATCGCGCTCGGCGTGGACTACGGCATCTTCCTGATGCACCGGGCGCGCGAGGAGCGGCTGCGGGGAGCGGGGTCGCAGGAGGCGGCGCTCACCGCGCTGCGCACGACGGGCGGGGTCATCACCTCGGCGGGCGTCGTGCTGGCGGCCACCTTCGCCGTGCTGGCGACGCTGCCGCTGGTGGCGCTGGTCGAGATGGGCTTCATCATCGCGGTCGGCGTGCTGCTGGACACCTTCCTGGTCCGTACCTATCTGGTCACCTCCGCAAGCCTGTTGCTCAAGAGGTGGATGTGGTGGCCCGGGAAGCTCTCGCGGGGTTCCATGGAAGCGTGATGCCGTCCCGGGACCCGGTTGCCCCCTTGATCGCACGACTGCTGCTGCCGCGGCACGCGATCGGCCGGCGCAGCGCCCTGCTGCAGGACTTCGGCATAGCGCTGACGGTGCTCGCCGTGCAGAGCGTGCTGCTGGTGGTCACCTCGCGGCGGTCGCTGGAGCTGCCGGGCTGGGCCCTCCTCACCGGCGCCGCGCTGTCGCTGACCGCGCGGCGCCGTGCGCCGTGGCTCACGGTGCTCGCGGTGGCCTGCATGAACGGCCCGTTCTACCTGCTGGGTTATCCCCGGGCGGCGGTGCTGCCGGCGGGCCTGGTGGCCCTGTGCACGCTCGCCGTGGTGGGTCCGCCGCGGCGCAGTTTCCTCACCCTGGCCGGCATCTACGGCGTGGCGACGGCCGTGATGCTGGCCCTGGGCAAGGGCCACGAGATCCTGCCGACGCTGGTGAGCGCGGGCTGGATCGCCGACGTCGTCCTGATCGGCGAGGCGGTGCGCCTTCACCGCAACTACGTCGGGGCGATCGTGGAGCGTGCGGAGCGTGCCGAGCGCACGCGCGAGCGGGAAGCGGCGCGCAGGGTCGCGGAGGAGCGCGTGCACATCGCGCGCGACCTCCACGATCTGCTGGCCCACAGCATCACCCTGATCGGCGTGCAGACGGCGGTCGCGGCCCACGTCCTGGTCGCCGATCCCGAGCGGCTGGACCGCACGGCGCTCGCCAAGGCGCTGGACGGCATCGCCGACACCTGCCGGGACGCCCGTGCGGAGCTGCGCGCGACGCTGGAGGTGCTCCGCGGGAACGATTCAGCGGCGTACGGTCCGCTGCCGGGGCTCGACGGGCTGCCCGATCTCGCGCGGGCCGCGGAGGCGGCGGGCGCGCGCGTGAGCCTGAAGGTGCACCTGGGGCCCGGGGTGAACGCCGGGCCGGGCAGCGCCGCACAGGACGGTGCGACGGCAACTCCCGTCCTGGCCCCGGCGGTCGGGGCCGCCGCGTACCGTATCGTCCAGGAGGCGCTCACCAACGCGGTCCGCCACGGCGGGCCCGCGGTCCGCGTCTGGGTGACGGTGGCGCGCGGCGAGGGCGACGGCTCCCTGCGGGTCACCGTGCTCGACGACGGCGGCGCGGAGGCGCCGGTGCGGTCCGCCGTGCCGGGGAACGAGCCGAACGGCACCGGCGGTTACGGCATCGTCGGCATGCGCGAGCGCGCCCGCAGCGTCGGCGGCGGGCTGCAGGCGGGGCCGCGGCCGGGCGGCGCCGGCTTCGCGGTCACCGCCGTCCTGCCGGCCGCTCCCGTGGACGGGGCCGCCCTCCCATGAGCCCCCGCGTACCGGTCGAGCGCACGCATCCGTGACCGACCCGCCGTCCCGCCCCGCGGGCAGGCGGATCCCCACCCCTAAGGAAGGCCGATGACAGCAGCACCGAGCCCGGCGGCACCGTGCTCCCCCGCGGGGAGGGTCCGCCGATGAGCGCGCAGCAGCCGATCCGGGTCCTGCTCGCCGACGACCAGCGGCTCGTCCGCTCCGCCTTCGCCATGCTGGTGGACACCGCCCCGGACATGGAGGTCGTGGGCGAGGCCGGCACGGGCCGCCAGGCCGTCGAGCTGGCCCGCAGCGCCCGCGCCGACCTGGTGGTGATGGACATCCGGATGCCGGACCTGGACGGCATCGAGGCCACCCAGCGCATCGCCGCCGACGAGGACATGGCAGGCGTGAAAGTGCTCGTCCTGACGACGTACGACACCGACGAGTACGTCATCGACGCGCTGCGGGCGGGCGCCTCGGGCTTCCTCGTGAAGGACACCCGGCCGGCGGCGCTGCTGGAGGCGATCAGAACCATCGCCGCCGGGGAGGCGCTGCTCTCGCCCGGCCCGACCTCGCGGCTGATCGCGCGGGTGCTGCGGGCGCCGCGGGCGGACATCCCGGCGGGCTTCGTCACGGGCGGCCTCGCGGTCCTGACGGTGCGCGAGCGCCAGGTGCTGACCCTGGTGGCCCGCGGCCTCAACAACGCCGAGGTGGGCGACGTGCTGGGGCTCAGCCCGCTGACCGCCAAGACCCACGTCAGCCGCATCATGGGCAAGCTGTGCGCCCGCGACCGGGTGCAGCTGGTGATCGCCGCGTACGAGGCGGGGCTGGTCACGCCCGGCTCGGCGCCGGGCGGGAACTCGGGGAACGGCGTGCGCCCTTCCTGAGGTTCCGCTGAAGAAATCGGACACTTCGCCTACGCCGTGCTGCCGACCGGGGCACTCCGGCCCCGTCCTCCGGGCGTTGACGCCGCGTTGAGCCGGGCGGGCGCGCGCCTCAATGAACGTACAGGGGCGGCCGCCCGGCTCCGCCATCCGTTGAGGGCGGAAAGGGGCCGGGGGATGGATGACGCCAGTTGTTCCGCGTTGCGAGGATTGGGCGCCGAAAGGGGGAAAAGCCGGTACCGGCTTCTGTTCTGATCTCCGGCGGAAACCGCTGTGTGGGGGAATTTCGTGCAAATTGAAATACTCGGTCCGGTGCGCGTCAGCGCTGCGGAGAGGAGCAGTGACATCCGGGCCGGCAAGGTCCGGTCCATGCTCGCGACCCTCGCCCTCCGGGCGGGGCGGGCGGTGTCGCACATGGAGCTCGTCGACGAGCTGTGGTGCGGTTCGCCCCTCGGAAATCCCCGGAACGCCCTGCAGGCGCAGGCGACCAGGGTGCGCAAAGTACTGGAAGCACACACGCCGGTGGACCGCACGAGCGTCCTGCGGGCCGTCCCGAACGGCTATCTGCTGGACGTGCCGGCGGAGTGCGTCGACGCCAACAGATTCCTCGATCTCGCCTCCCGCGGCGGAGCCGCGCTGACCACCGACCCCGAGCAGGCGGCGAGGCTACTGGAGACCGGTCTGCGGCTGTGGCGCGGCCCGGCACTGTTCGACGCCGGGGAAGGGCTGCGGTGCGCGAGCGCCGCGACGCTCTTCGAAGAGCGCAGGCTGACCGCCTGGGAGGACCTGGCCGGTGCCCGCCTGGTGCTCGGCCGCAACGCCCAGGCGATCGCCGAACTGCAGCAGCTCGTCGCGCAGTATCCGCTGCACGAGCGGTTCTGCGAGCTGCTGATGCTGGCGCTGTACCGGTCGGGGCGGCAGAGCGAGGCGCTGGAGCGCTTCCGTCTCACCCGCAAGCGGCTGGACGAGCAGCTGGGCATCCGGCCCGGCGCCGGGCTGCAGCGCCGGCACGCCGAGATCCTGGCGCAGGATCCCGGGCTGGCGCAGCCGGGGGCGCTGGCGCCCGTCCGGCGGGTCGCCACGGGCGTGTGAGCCCCGCATCCGGGCTTGCGCCGCCTCTTCGCCGGCCCTGACCGTGCGGTCCCGCCGGTGCGGCGAGGGCAACGCGCGCCGCACCGGCGGGAACCACGAGGCGCGGTTCGCACGGGCCGCGCGGTCCTTACCACTACCTCCGCCTTCCTTTGCCCGGCGCCGCTTCCGGCCGGGCCGCGACCACCTGGAGTCGTTCCGACATGCACTCCGAGCTCGGCGCGCGCGGTGCCCCCGGCACCGCGTACGCACCACAGGACGAACCCGTCGCGATCGTCGGCATCGCGGCGCTCTACCCGGGCGTGCGGGGAGCCGACGCCTACTGGAGGCACCTGACCGAACCCCCGCCGCCGCCCGGGGCCGCGCCCCCGTCGCTCGCGGACATCGAGGTCGACGTCGCGCGGTTCGGCATCCCGCCCGCCCAGGCGGGCGCGCTGACGCGGATGCAGCTGCTGATGCTGGAGGCGGCCCGGGAGTGCCTGGAGGACGCCAAGGCCGGCGAGCGGATGCCGCAGGCCGAGCGGACCGACGTGGTGGCCGGGGTGTGCGCGGGCCTCGACCGGCAGTACGCCAACGCCCTGCGTATCGAGGGCAGCCGGTACGCCCGCGAGCTGGAACGCGCCCTGACCGCGCCGGAGTTCGGCGGCTCGGCGCGCACGGCCGCGCAGGCCGCCGACGAGCTGCGCACCGCGCTCGCGCGCCGCCTCGGGGCATCGCCGCACGACCGGGTCGGGGAGATGGCCAGCACCATCCCGGCCCGCATCGCGGGGGCCTTCAAGCTGCGGGGCCGCACCCTGGCCCTGGAGTCGGCCGACGCGACGTCGTTCCTCGCGCTGGCCCACGCCCTGGACAGCCTGCGCGGCGGCCTCTCGGAGGCCGTGCTGGTGGTGACCGGTCAGCGCGAGGAGGGCCCGTACCTGCGGGCCGCCCTCGCGGCGAAGGGGCTCGTCGCCGGCACGACCCGGCCGTTCGCCGCGGACGGCGCCGGCTTCGCGCTCGGCGAGGGCGTGGGGGCGCTGCTGCTCAAACGGCTGTCGTCCGCCGTCCGCGACGGGGACCGCGTCTACGCGACCCTGCGCGGCTGCGCGGTGCGCCACGAGGGCCGGCCGGGCGTGTTCCGCTACTCCACGTCCGTCGAGCGGCGCGCGGAGACGGCCCGTGCGGCGCTGGAGGCGTGCGGCGCGGCGCCGGAGTCGGTCGGCTACGTGGAGTGCGGCGGCTACGGCGTGGCGTCCGAGACGCGCGCCGAACTCGCCGCGCTGGAGGCCGTGTACGCGCAGGGCCGCCCCGGATCCGTCGTGGTGGGCAGCGTGCGCGACCGGCTCGGGCACACCTTCGCCAACGCGGGCCTGGCGAGCGTCACCAAGGCGGCGCTGGCCCTGTACCACCGGCGCCTGCCGGGCGGGCTCCGGGCGGCGCCCGGGCCCGGCCCTGCGTTCCGCACACCGCCGGATCCCGTGCGGTGGCACCAGGAGGCGGGCGCCGGGCCGCGCCGGGCCGCGGTCAGCGGGGCGTCGCTGACCGGCACGCTCTGCCACCTCGTTCTGGAGGAGCACGACCCGGAGGAGCACGGCCCGGACGGCGCGGGGCCCGCCGCGGAGCGTCCGCGTACCGCCCGCGCATCCGTCGCCCCGGAGCCCGTCGCGATCGTGGGCTACGGAGGCCGCTTCGGCGACGCGCCCGACGCCGACGCGTTCTGGGCCGCGATGCTCGCCGGTGAGGACCGCATCGGGCCGCTGCCGGAGTCCCTCTTCGACCGCGAGCTCTACCACGAGCCCGGCAAGCTGAGCCTCACCCGCAGCTACACCGACCAGGGTTCGCCCCTGGAGGTGCCGGCGGCGCCGCCGGACGGGCTGCGCGTCCCGCCGCGCCGCTGGGCGGTCATGGACGCCGCGCAGCGCACGGCCCTGTCCGTGGCCGGTGAGCTCCTCGCCCGCCGGGGGCCCGCGGCCGCCGCGCTGCGCGGGCCGGGCCTGGTCGCGATGGGCACCAACCTGAGCCTGTCGCGGGAGCGGCGGGCAGCCGCCGGCCTGTCCCTGGGCGAGGTGGAGTCGGCCGTCGGCAGCCTCGCCGCGCTCGGCCGGCTGGACGCGACCGAGACGGCGACCCTGCTCGACCTAGTCCGCGAGCCGTACGCGGCGGGCCCGGCCCCGCGCGCGCCGGAGGACTTCGACGGCGCCCTGGCGAGCGGCGCCGCGGCCGTCATCGCGGGCGAGTACGGCCTGGACGCCGTGCCGCTGGGGATCGAGGCGGCGTGCGCGTCGTCGCTCGCCGCGCTGGACGTGGCGGTGGGGCGGCTGCGCTCCGGCAGTGTGGACTACGCGCTGGCGGGCGGCGTCGAACTGCCCTGCAACGCCCGCGACATGGTGCTGTGCTCGGCGCTGGGGCTGCTCTCGCACGGGCGGATCACGCCCTTCGCCGCCGCGGCCGACGGCTTCACGCCGGGCGACGGCTGCGCGCTGTTCCTCCTCAAGCGCTACGCGGACGCCCTGCGCGACGGGGACACGGTCCACGGCCTGCTGCGCGGTATCGGCGCGTCGAACGACGCCAAGTCACTGATCGCCCCGGACGCGGACGGCCAGGTGCGGGCGATGCGCCAGGCGTTCGGGCAGGCGGGCTTCGACCCGGCCGACGTGGGCTACCTGGAGGCGCACGGCACGGGCACCCGCGTGGGCGACCGCGTCGAGATCGCCGCGGTCGCACGGGTGTACGCGAGCCCGCACCGGCGGCGGCCGCTGGAGATCGGCTCCGCCAAGTCGTTCTTCGGCCACACCTTCGCGGCGGCGGGCGGCGCGGGGCTGCTGCGCGCGCTGCACGCCCTGCGGACCGGCGTGGTGCCGGCCAACGCGGGCCTCACCACCGTCAACCCCGAGCTGGAGCTGCACCGCGTGCCCGCGCGCGTCTCCACGGCGGCGCGCCCGTGGGTGTCCGCCCCCGGGCGGCCGCGGCGCGCGGGCGTCAGCTCCTTCGGCACCGGCGGCATCAACTATCACGTGCTGATCGAGGAACACCTGGACGGGCCACGATGAACTTCGACTTCGACACCGAGACCGCGGAGATGCGCGACATGGTCGTGCGCTTCGCCCGGCGCGACCTCGGCGACGGCACGGCGGCGCACGACCCGGAGGACTTCCGGCGCCGCTGGCGGCTCGCGGGCAACCAGGGCCTCACCGGCGCGAGCGTGCCCGCCGCGTACGGCGGCAGCGGGCTCGGCGCCGTCACGACCGCGGCGCTGATGGAGGCCCTCGGGTACGGGTGCGCCGACCTGGGCTTCGCGTTCTCCGTCGCCGCGCACCTCTTCGCGGCCGTCATGCCCATCACCGAGTTCGGCACCGAGGAGCAGAAGCGGCGCCGGCTGCCGGCGCTGGCCTCGGGCGAGGCGATCGCCGCGCACGCCATCACCGAGCCCGAGGCGGGCTCGGACGCCCTGAACCTGCGGACGACGGCCATCCGCAAGGGCGACGCGTACGTGCTGAACGGCAGCAAGTGCTTCACCACCAACGCCCCCGTGGCGGACGTGTTCGTGCTGCAGGCGGCGACGTCCCCCGGTGGCGGCTTCTTCGGCCTGACGACCTTCGTCGTGGACGCGGACACGCCCGGCCTGACCGTGGGGCCGCGCTACGACAAGACCGGCCTGCGGGGCTCGCCGATGGCGGACGTCCACCTCGCGGACTGCGTGGTGCCGGCCGCGGACGTGCTCGGCGAGGAGGGCTCCGGCGCGGGCATCTTCTCCTCGTCGATGAAGTGGGAGCGCACGTGCCTGTTCGCCACGTACGTGGGGGCGATGCAGCGCGTGCTGGACTCCACGAAGGAATACGCGCGCGAGCGCGAGCAGTTCGGCACGGCCATCGGCGGCTTCCAGGCCGTCAGCCACCGCATCGTGGACATGACGGTGCGGCTGGAGTCGGCCAGGCTGATGCTCTACAAGGCCGCCTGCGGGCTGGACGCGGGCAGCGACGACGAGGTCGCGCCGGCGCTGGCGAAACTCGCGGTGAGCGAGGCGGCCGTGCAGCTCGGGCTGGACGCCGTGCAGCTGCGCGGCGCGCTGGGGATCCTCGGCGGCGAGGCGGAGACGTTTCTGCGGGACGCCCTGCCCTCCCGCATCTTCTCCGGCACCAACGAGATCCAGAAGAACAATGCCGCCCGGGCACTGGGCCTCGGCGGCCGGCGCTCACGAAAGCGCCGGTGACGGTGAACGGCATGGCAATACAGAGGGGACGCACAGTATCGTGGATCTGATTGTGCACCGAATTCGGCTCCGCCCCGGCATCACTCCCGCACGTTTTGAAACATGGGTTCGGGAGACCGACTACGCGACCTGCCCGGAACTCCCGAGCGTGCTGTCATTCAGCGTGCAGCGGGTTTCCGGCGACCCCTGCGCACCGGTGCACTTCTTCGAAGTCATCGGGGTGCGCAGCCGGGCCGAGTTCGAACGGGACAGCACGGGTCCCGCCTTCGCCCGGCTGGTGAAGGATTTCGAAGAAATGGCCGAAGTGGTGGACGAACTCGCCGGTGCGCGCGTGGAGCCCGGATACCGTGCCGGGGTGGGCTGAGAGGGTCCCCGCGGTGGCGCCGGAGGGGTCAGGGGCGGCGGTCCGCCTGCCGCTCCATGGCGTCGATCAGGCCCGTCTCGTAGGCGATGGCGACCGCCCGGGCGCGGGTTCCGGCGTCCAGCTTCCGCAGGACGTGGTGGACGTGGGAGCGGACCGTGGTGTTGGAGATGGAGAGCTTCTCGGCGATCTCCGCGTTGGACCGGCCCTGCGCGAGCAGCAGCATCACCTCGGCCTCGCGCGGGGTCAGGGCGCCGGCCGGCGGCGGGGCGGGGACGGGGGGCTGCTCGGTGCGTATCTGGTCGAGCGCCTTGCGGGCGGTCAGCGGCGCGACGATGGCGTCGACCTCGATGACCGTCTTGATCATGCGGATGAGCTCCTCCGGCGGGTCCTCCAGGGAGAGCACGGCGCGCACGCCGATGCGCAGCGCCTCGAAGGCCCTCGGCGTCGCGTCGGGCCGGGCGAGGAGGACGACCTTGGCCATGCGGGAGAGTTCGGCGAGTTCGTGGGTGTCGTCGATGCTGAGCGCCGGGGCCACGACGACAATGGCGTCCGGCGCCATCTCCTCGGCGGCCGCCACCGTGCTGCGCACGGACGTTTTCGTATGTGCTTCCAGGCCGTGCTGGCCCAGCAGTGCCTGCATACCTGCGCCCAGAATGAGCTTGTCGCAGCACAGCAGTATGCGCATACTCATCGCGCCTGCTTCCAGTAAAAGAACGGTTCCGAACGGAGTCGCTTCGGGGAGCAGGCGCTATTGTGGCCGCCGGGGTAGAGGGGGTGAAGACCACCCGAGTCCCCCCGCCGGCGGTGCGATGGCTGATTGACGTCATCTCCGTGGCCACGGCTTCCCCCTGAACGTCTCATCCGACTGTACGCCAGCGGCAACTGACGGCCGGGCGTCCCGCCAGGTTTTGGCGGGAATCTGTCACGGTAAAGACGGCGGCAAGGAGCAGTATCCCCGGCCCCGCGGCGTACGCGGCCGGGGCCTGGCCGGAATGTTCCGCTGCTTTTCCCGCCGCCGGTTCAGACCGTGCGGTGGTCCGCGGCGCCGGGGCTCCTCGGCGCCGGCGGGAAGGCCGTTCGGGGCCGGCCCACGCGGCTGATGAAGAACAGCCTGCCGGAAAGGCCCAGTTGCGCCTGGAGCATCCGGCGCGGGGCGTCGTGCTGCACGAGGACGCTGAGCGGGTGCAGAGCGAGACCGGCGGAGGCCGCGTGCAGCCAGTAGTCGGCGATGCGGGCGCCGCCGCGGAAGGCGTCGGCGAGCCCGGGAGAGTCGTCCGCGAAGTGCATCAGGACGAGGGCGGGCGTGCGCCGGACCTCGGCGGCCAGTCCGCCGGCGAGCGAGCGGTCGTAGCCGAACCGGCACAGGACCTTCATCACCGGCGGGGCGAGCGCGATCCGCTTGGCCAGCCGCTGCCGGGCCGACATCGGTCCGAAAAGCTGCGCCACGGGGAAGCCGTCGCCGTGCGCGCGGACCGCGGCCGGGGTCCACCGGATGTAGGAGTGGGTTTCCCGCCAGGCGGCCGGGTGGCTGAAATCGATGCCTCCGTGGCGGGCCAGCAACTCGGCGAACACACCGCGCTCATGAATGCTCGTCAGGTGCCGGACCGCGATCGCGGGGCCGCCCGCCGGCGTGCGGCGCGCGAGGGCGCCGAGCAGCTCCGGGGCGAGCGGCCCGTCGTCGTACGGGCCGCGGTTGGTGCGCCGGGCGCGGGCCGCTGCGTCCAGGGCGGTCAGGCTCTCGGCCGCCTCGCCGGTGCGGCGCAGCGCGGCCGTCCACAGCAGCGACCAGTCGCGGGGCCACGGGCCGCCGGGCAGACGGGAGTCCCCGCCCGCGCCCCCCGCCTCGTGCGGGCGCTCCCGGACGAGCGCCCAGCCCTGCGCCGCGAGGGCCCGGCAGAGCATGCGCCAGTACGCGGCGCAGCTCAGCCGCATCTCCAGGGTGTGAGCGGGCAGGGCCGTGAGGCTGCGCCGGCGGTCGGCGGCGAGCGCCAGGTAGACGGTCGCGCCGTCGTCGGGGCAGCCGAGCAGGTCGGCGGCGGCGCGGCGGGCCGGCCGGCTCTCCAGGCGGGCGAGCGCCCAGGGCTGGCAGTTGTGCGAGGAGGGGCTGAGGGCGGCGATCCCGGTGGCGCGGCGCAGCACCTCGGGGAAGGACTCGCCGAGCCCGGGGCTCGGCGGGGCGGCGGGTATCAGGGGTCCGTTCATCACGTCCATACCAGGGCGAGGAAGTATCCGTCGATCCGCCGGGCCCAGCCGTGCAGGGGGCCGTCGCCCGCGGAAGCGGTGTGGCGCAGCAGGCCCGGGCCGGGCCGCCACGTGAAGCCGTGGTCGTGGTGCCAGGTGCGCAGGGCGACCTCGCGGGGGTCGACGCGCAGCCCGAAGCCGTAGTGCTTGAGCACGGCCTCCTTGCAGGCCCAGCGCAGCGGCAGGGGCATGGTGGCCAGGCGGCGGCGGTCGGGGTCGGCGTGCGCCGCGGCCGCGCGGTCGTCGTCGGTCAGCAGTTCGGTGAGCAGGGGCGGCATGCGCCGCTCGCGCTCCAGGTCGACGCCGACGGGGCGCGGCCCGCACACGGCGACGGCGAAGTCCCCGGAGTGCGTGAGGCCCACGTCGACGGGGGCGTTGACGACGGGCTTGCCCGCCCGCAGCCCGTGCGCGACGGCACCGACGCGGATGTCGCGCGTCCTGGTCGCTCCGCAGGCCCGGCCAGCGTGCCGCCTGCCGTGGGCGAGGACGCCGTGCTTGACGGCGAGGCGGCCGGCGAGCCACTCGTAGCGCCGCGCGGGCAGGCGCAGGCCCGCGGCGTGCGCGGCCTCGTCGTCGGTCAGGTGCCGGGCCTCCAGTGCGGCCCGGACGGCGTCGCCCCGGGCGCGCAGCCAGGCGATGGAGACGACGGCCGCGGTGAGCCGGCCGTCGAGCCGCGCGAGGTGCAGCGGGCGGGCGGGATCGAGGGCGAGGGCCTCTCCGGCGAGCCGGCCGGGGC
>NZ_JBPQTW010000101.1:0-24288 GCF_051386535.1 Streptomyces sp. URMC 127 | reverse complement strand
CCTCGGCGGGGCGGTCGGCGGATCGGTCGGTGGGGCGCACGGTGGTCACCTCTCCCTCTGCAGTACGGACAGGGCGGCGATGAGCTCGACCTGGTGGTCGGGGGTGACGTCGAGGGCTTCCAGCGGGGCGGTGCGGCGGTCGCGTTCGGCGTCGAGGACGCCGTCGAGGCACTCGGCGAGGAGATGGCCGCCGCGGTCGCGCAGGCGCAGGGCGCCCTGGGCGCCGAGCAGTTCGGCGAGGGCCTCCCCGGCCGGGCGGGCCTCGCCGCCGCCCAGCAGGGCTGCGGCGAGCAGGGCGGCCACCCGGTCGGCGTCGACGCCCGCGCCGCGTTCGGCGGCCCGCGCCTCCTCCTCGGCGAGCTCTTCCAGGCAGCGCCGCCAGCGGCGTACGGAGACGCCGATCCGGCCGACCGCGCCGTCCGGGTCGCGCGGGGCGAGGACGGCGTCCGCGGCGGGGTCGCCCGCGCAGGCGGCGGCGACCTCCTCGTCGGCGGCGGCGACGGCGCAGCCGACCAGGGCGGCGAGGGCGGCCGTGAGCGCGCCGAGCAGTTCGTCGGAGGTGCTGTCCTCGGGGTGGCCGCGCCAGTGGGTGAGGGCGTCGCCCGCGAGGGCCTCGCCGGCCGCGACCCCGTCCCGTACGCGCTCGGTGGCCTTGGCGTACGCGTCCTCCACGCGCTGGGTCAGCCGGACGGCTGCGGCGTGCTGGACGGCGGCGGCGCCGGCGAGCCCGGGCAGCCGCGACCCCAGGGAGGCCAGCAGCCCGGCGACGGTGCGGGCGGAGGCCACGGCGCGGGCGGCGGGGTCCTGCGCGCGCTGGTGGAGCCAGGCGCGCAGCCCCGCGACGGCCGTGTCGGGCAGCAGCCCGGTGCCGCCGCCGGCGGACTCCGGAAGCTCGGGGATGGTGAAGCGCGGCACGTCCCCGAGGCCGGCGGCGGCCAGCAGCGCCCCGTAGTGCTTGGAGACCTCGGTGGCGACCTGGTGGGGCACCCGGTCCAGCACGGTGACGAGGGTGACGTCGTACTCCTTGGCCGTCCGCATCAGGTGCCAGGGCACCGCATCGGCGTACCGGGTCGCGGTGGTGACGAGCACCCAGATGTCGGCCGCGCAGATCAGCTCGGCGGCGAGATCGCGGTTGCGGGCGACGAGGGAGTCGATGTCGGGGGCGTCGACGAGGGCGAGCCCGGGCGGCATGGCGCGGTCGGTCTCGATGCGCAGGGAGGGGGGCTCGCCGGGGTCGTCATCGTCCCCGCGGCGGGCGTCGGGGTCGAGGTCGTAGAGGGCGGTGAGGTCCTGGGCGGGCACCCAGACGCGGCGCAGCTCGGGCAGGACGCGCTGCCCCGCGAACCAGTGGTGGTCGTCCGGGTGGCAGACCAGCACTGGCGTACGGGTCGTCGGCCGCAGGACCCCCGCCTCGGTGACCCGCCGCCCCACCAGGGAGTTGACGAGGGTGGACTTGCCGGCCCCCGTCGATCCCCCGACGACCGCGAGCAACGGCGCTTCGGGGGCGCACAGGCGGGGCACCAAGTAGTCATCGAGTTGCGCCAGGAGTTCGGCACGGTTCCGGCGGGCGCGGGCGGCGCCGGGAAGGGGGAGGGGGAAGCGTGCGGCGTCGACACGGTCACGCAGTGCGGACAGTGCGTCGAGCAGTCGGGGCCGTACGTCCAAGGTCGCCACACGTGCAGAATGCCCAATTCTGGTGTGATTTTGAAGCGTATAGGCCATGGCGCGCGAGGCGTGGCGTACGGGGCTCAGGCATAACGAGTACACAACACCCGTCGCCTGAGGCGTGAAAAACGGTGCAAGATTCGTACCCGCCTGCGATTATCAGGACCGCTTCACTAAACCTCCACATCGTGGCACGGAGGTGAAGCAACCGGGACGAGGTGAGCGGAGCCCTATCCTTGTCCCCGGCAAGGTCACGGCACCACCGAGCCCGGGGCTCCAGCCGTCCGCGACACCGCCGCACACACCGGCCCCCGTAGCTCAGTGGATAGAGCAGGCGCCTTCTAAGCGCTTGGCCGCAGGTTCGAGTCCTGCCGGGGGCGCTTGATCCGCACCGCGCGCCCCTTCCTTTGGGAGGGGCGTTTTTGCTGGTCAGAGGGATGCGGAGCGGAGCCTGAAGGCCGGAGGGCAGTGACCACGTGGCGCACTGCCCTCCGGCCGTGTCCGACTGGAGCCGGTCCGGAACGGCTCTCGGCGGGTGTTCTTCCCGAAAACCTCCCGAAGTTTTGGCGGGCGACCCGTCGCGGTCACTGCGAGGTGCGAGACGTACTGGGGAGCTGTTGCGGCCCCTCGATGCGCTTCTGGAGATCCGCCAGCTGACCGGTGATGCAGCGGGCGTAGGTGGCGAGGAGGACGGGGACGCTGTTGCCGGCCCACTCGGCGACCTGGGCGGGCGGGATGCCGCTGTTGAGCCAGGTCGTCAGGCAGGTGTGGCGGAGATCGTAGACGCGCTTGCCGACAGGTGAGTCGTACTCGTGCTCTTCGAGGACGGCCTTGCGAGCCTTACACCAGGCGCGGCGGAAGACCGATCCGGCGAGCAGGCCTCCCCTCTCCCCCGCGAAGAGGAGGTCGCCCGGCTTGAGGCCGTCTCGCTCGATCAGGTCACGGAGGATCGCGACGAGCGCGGGGTGGGCGGGGACGGGGCGGGTGTCACCGGTGGCGCGGACCTTGAGGTCGCGGGTCTCGTGGACCGTGCCGTTGTCGGTCCAAGCGCTACCGACCTCCGGCTCGGCAGTGTGGACGAGCAGTTCACCCCAGCCGGACTCGGGCAGTGTGGCGACCTTGCCGCGCAGGGCTACCGCTTCCTCCGGGCGTAGGCCCGCGTAGTAGAGGGTGGCGAAGAAGGCGTGGAGGCGGGGGCCGGTTCGGGGACGGTCGGCGATCCAGGCCAGGAGGAAGGCGACCTGGGTGGGGTTGAGGAGGGAGCGCTTGTCGATGGCCTGGGGCGCCTTGGGCGGGGCGTTCTCGTCCTTGCCCTTGGGCAGCGGATTGGTCTTGAGGATCTTCTCTCGGATGGCGTACTTGATGACCACGTTCAGGATCCGTCGCTCGCGGTTGACCGAGCTGGCGGCTGCGCGCTTGCCGTCGAGGAGCGTGCTGAGCGCGAGCATGACGTGGTCCACGTGTTTGGTGTCCTCCCAGGCGCTCATGGGGAGGGAGTGGCGCCGGATCCAGGAGAGGGTGGTGCGGACCTCGGGCGGGGCTTCGTCGCGGCGGAGCTTGTTGAAGGCGTACTCGCGTAAGGCCTTGCGGACGTCGACCGGGTCGAACTGCTTGGACTCCGTGCGCAGCAGTGCGATGGTGACCTTGGTGAGGGCTTTGGCGGTGTTCTTGCGGTTGTTCGCCGAGATGCGGGGCCACTTCATGTCGACGTACTGGAGGGCGAACTCGTACCAGGTGATCTCGGCGGCGGGTGTGGCGTGCGAGACCGGTCGGCCGGTCTCCACGTCGAAGGGCTCGCCGTTGTTCGCGGCGACCAGGAGTGCGGCGCGGAAGGATTCCGCGAGGGGGCTCGTCTTGTAGGTCTCCCCGTGCCGCTTGCCGTTGACGGACCAGCGGACGGTGTAGGTGGTGCCGCGCTTGCCCTCGTAGACCTCGGTTTCGTAGAAGCTGACTTTGAAGGACCGGGTCGTCATGCGTGGTCCTCGCAGTCGGTGAGCCAGTTGTCCAGGTCGTCCCTGCGGATGCGGAGGGCGCCGTTCGGGAGGCGTATGCAGCGCGGGCCACGGCCTTTCTGGCGCCAGTCGTAGAAGGTGGAGCGTGCGATGCGGAGTTCCTCGCACAGCTCGTCGACGGTCAGCTTGTCGCCGCCCTTACGGCTGCGGGTCGCCATGTGACCCCCATGCGGCTTTCTGACGGCCCTGGGCGGCGGGGCGTCCTCGTTGTGGTGCATGCTGGTGGCACCTCCTGAATCCTTTGCGGGATGAGGGGAGGCCGGGGCAGCGGACGTACTTGGCCGTAGGGCCGCTGCCCCGGGCGAAGTCAGTGGAGCTGGGTCCAGCTCCACTCGAAGTACTCGCGGCGCGCGTACGCGCGGCAGTCATCCGCTGTGGCGATCTCGGCTCCGCGGAGGGACAGGCCGCGATGCGCAACGTCGTGATCCATCAGCTGTCGCGCGGCCTCGACCGCGGACTCGATGGTCGGGGCGGCAGCCTGCGGAGCCGAGCGGGCCGCTTCCGCGAGCGCCATGCGGTCGAAGGCAGCGGCCTTACGGAGCAGGAACTCCCGCTCGTACTCCACTCCCGACGAGCGCGGGATGCTGTGCCTGATCACCCAGGTGATCTCTGCCGTGATCCGGGGGGCGCCCATGTAGGCAACCGTGGGGTCGTTGGTGGCGCCCGGTCCGTTGGTCACTGCTCCTCCTCGGGGGTGCGGTCTGTGCGGGCGGTGAGGAGTGCGTGGTGGAGGGCCGTCTCGGCCTGCTCGCCGTAGGCGTAGGCGACGTCCGCCAGGCCGGCCAACGGCCCGTGGCTCAGTTCCCCGGAGTTGTCGAGCCTGCGGGCCGTGACGAGGGAGCGGAGCAGGGCCAGGCGCCTTTGGCCGTCCCAGGTGCCGAGGTCTCCGCGGAAGTCGGGTAGCGGGTCGCCCGGCACGATGTAGTGGTCGGTCTGGTCGCGCTGGAGCTCGACGTACCGCGGCCGATACCCCTTGATGACCGCGAGGAGCGCTGCAGCGGTGCCGTAGGCGTACGAGAGGGCGAGGTTCTCGTACAGGTCGGCGGTCATGCGCTGGTAGGCGCGGGACAGGCCGCGGATCTGGCTCAGGGCGAGGTCGCAGGGGCTGATCTTGTACTCGCCGCGGATGTTCACGTCGCCGATCACCAGCCGCAGGCGGGCGGGCTCGATCTGCCACGAGGCGGCCTGGGCCGCCTGGTGGGCGAGTCGCATTTCCCGGGCCGCGGCCCCGAGGGCGAATACGCTCGCCGTTAAGCTGTCGAACCACGCGATGGTGGTGGTGTTGGACATGGGCGGTCCTCTCCGCTGTCGGAATTACCGAGCCGGGCTGTCCGGCCCTCTGCACGGCCCCAAATTCCGAGGGAGTTGGGGTCGCACAGGGAGCCGTCAGTCGATGGCCGGCGCCGCCGCGCTCTCCACGGTGTGGAGTAAGAGCGAGCGGAGGTCAGTGCCGATGACCGCCTTGAGGCGGTGCTCGATCGCTTGCCACGAGGCGGGGTCGATGGCCATGAGCGCGGCGATGGCGGCCGGGCCTTTGCCTTCTTCGATGGCCGTGAGCGCGTCGCGGAGCTCTCCGGAGGCCATGAGGGAGATCTTGTTCATGGAGGGACTCCTTCACCTGATCACTTGTCGAGGGCGGGGACGGCATGGGCGATGGCGCCCATGACCTGATCAATCGGCGCGGCGATTCCGGTGCGGCTGAGGTAGTAGCCGAAGAGGATGGCGACCGTGGCGCCGCCGATGCCGACGGACTTCGAGCGCAGGAGCATGGCCAGGAGGAGGCCGAAAAGCACGAGCGCAGAGATGGAGAAGGACATCGCGGGGGCTCCTCAGAGAAGTCAGCGTCGGGCCTTGCCGGTGCCATCGCGGTAGAGCTCGGCGATGGAGTTGTAGAGGCGCCGGCCGACACGCAGGCGCAGGCCCTGCCCCTCGCAGCGGCGGCAATCGCGGCCGCGCTTGAGCCGACCGCTGTGGGTCCGGCGGATCACCGCGCCCCATCCCCCGCATTTGCGGCACGCGCCGAACGGGCTGAGGGCACAGATGACGGCGTAGCAGAGCGTGAGGAATATGAGGCCAGGCATAGCGTCGAGCAGGGAACTCATCAGAACCCTCTCCAGGTGGGAATTCGGGGTGCGCTCGGCGAGCGCTGCTAGGTGCTAGTGCGCAGGTCAGACAGGCTTTGTGCTGCTAGCGGGGGCGCTAGACCTAGCGGGTCGTCCTGCTAGGCCCGGCGGCGGTTACGGCTATGCCGCGGCGCCGGTGCTGTCACGTTCGGCGATCGCCCGGAGGACGTCGGCGCGCTTGATCCCGCGCCGGTTGGCGCCCTTGCCGTCTTCTCCGGTGCCCCACACCTGCGCGGTGCGGATGCCGCACGGCTTCAGGGCTGCGGTGAGCTGTTCCGCGGTCCATGCGCCGTACGCGTCCGGCCGGAGTTCAGCGAGCCGGGCGACGATCGCCTCGTTCCAGAGCTTTTCCTTGCCGGCGGGCAGCGCTGTGAGGAGATCGGAGAGCAGGTCGTACGAGGGGCCGGACTTGGCTTCGGGCTGCTCCCCCAGCGCGTGACCGGCCAGGGCGCCGAGGCGCTCGCGCGTCTTCCGGGCCCGTAGGGCAATGACTTCGGCCTGCACGGCATTGATCTCTGCCGCCCGGACGATCCGTGCGTCCGCGCCTTCGCCGAGGAAGTAGCAGATGCCCTTGTCGGCCCAGGCGAACATGGTTCCTCGTACGCCGCGCTTGTACGCTCCCGTGCCGAGGACCATGTCGTTCTCGACGTGGCTCATGACCTTCAGGCACCAGCGGGCCGACGCGTTCGCGGAAATCCCCTTCGGCAGACTGCTTTCGTCCGGCCGCTGAGTGGCCAGGAGCAGCACAATTCCCGTGGCTGGACCGAGCTTGACGAGGTCCGTGCAGATTTCCTCAAGCTCCTTGCCGTACTTCGGGTGCTCGAACCACTTCTGGCACTCGTCCACCCCGACCACAATCGGGTGCAGGCCGAGGGACCGCTTCGAAGCAAGCTCCGTCGTCACCTTCGATTCGGGACAGATATCCCGCGGCAGCGAGCGGATGACGTCCGTACGACGCTGCAGCTCGGCCTTCAGGTCACTCATGGAGGTCAGCGCGTAAAGGATGTCCTCGTCGCGGTTGCCTGCCCGGTGTCGAAAGCCGATGGCATCGCCGACAGGGTCTAGATCGCCGGTCCCCTTGAGGTCGTAGCTGTGCACTTCGGCGCGCGGGTCAAGGGCAGCAATGAGCAGCAGGAGGCGCAGAAGGTAGGTCTTGCCCATCCTCGGAATGGCGCCGATCACACCTGCCAAGTACATGAGGGTGATCTCCACCCAGCGTCCGCGCTGATCCGTCCCCCACGCGACGGGCTTGAACAGATCCACCGTGCCGGACTTGGCGAGAGGCCATGCCGGCTGCGGGGCCTGGGACATGTCCTGATCGCCGACCCACAGCCTCAGGCGGCCGGTGTGCTCGTTCGGAACCGCCTCGGGCCACACCGTCCCCAGGGGCCGCCGGAGACCGGAGGCCAGCCTCTCCCGGCGATCGACGACGTCCGTAACGGTCACGCCGTGCGGGAGGTCGCCCTCAGCGAGCCAGCCGGGGCCGTCACGGGTGATGGGGGCGGTGAAGGCGAACCCGTCTCCGCCCTTCGACTGCGCCTGATTGATGCCCTGGATACCGAGGGAGCCAAGAGCACGGAGGACGATGTCGCTGGTGAGCCTCGTCGCCCTCGGGATCTCCACTGCCCTGTGGATCACCGGAGCATCGGCCGGTTGCCCCAGCCACCCCGCGGCCATCGTCAGAGCGAAGCCGCACAGGGCCAGCAGCCATTGCGGTGCCATGACGTACAGCGCGAGCGCCGCAGCGATCCCCGCGATCGAGGTCACGAAGGCGACGGCCGCCCGCCAGCGGACACGACGGTCCCGCTGGCGCGAGAGCTGCAGGTATTTGACGATGTCGTCGGTAGCCGCCGCGTACTGCCGGAACGGCTCGCCCTCCGCATCCGCGACCCATCGCAGCCTGCCGCTGACGAACCGCGCGGCACCGTGCGGGGCCTGTAATGCGAGGCGGAACGCGTACCACGGCGTACGGACCGCGTGATACGCCGAGACATGCCAGGCGTACGCGGCGACGCCCTTGCCGGCCGCGAGGAACTCCTGACGCGACTTCGCCCACGCCGGGATGACCGGGCGGCGCTTCGCTCCTTGAGCCCGGTCCGCCAGGGCCGGGCCCGACGGCTCGCACGGGCTGTCGACGGAGACAGCCGGTCCGGCAGGGCGACCCTGGTCTAACGCGGGGTTCGCCGTCAGGTGGTCGTTCACGTGACCCCTCCAAAGCCTGGGCGGGACGGAAGCACGGAAGTGGCGCAGTTCAGACGCGGAAGCGCCGCGGGCCGGTGAGGCGCGCCCAGCACTGGTACGTGATCGCCACGGCCTTGAAGCCGCCCAGCCCGGCGAGGGCCGTCAGCAGCCAGTCCGCTCCGAGATCCTCGGCCGACCGGCAGCTGATGTAGGCCACGAGGAGCGCGAGGCCGAGGAAGATCAGGGCCACGATGCTGCGGCGGGTCGAAGCGGGCGGGACGTAGCGCCCCACGACGACCAGGGAGCACGGCTCGACGAAACTGAGGCCGCCCCCGTTCGGGAGCCGTAAGACGACGAGCTTTCCGTCTCCGTGATCCGCCACTCCGGCCACGGTGCCGAGGGTGAGGTTCTCCTGGCTACGGGCGATGTCGCCGACGGTGAGCTGCATGTGATCCACCTCTGAGGTTGGGAGCAGTGCAGGCGCAGGGAACGAGCTGCGTCCTTCGGCAGTGCATCGGCAGGACGCTGACGACTCATCAAGAGGTCAAGTCCTCAAGTCCTCTTAATGAGTTCAGGTTGGGACTATGACGCGGGTCTCAGCAACTCGTCAAGTCCTCTTTAGGAGTCGTATGCTGAGCGCCGTCGACACGACAGACGGGTGAGCACCGATGGCGAAGGCGTACGAGCGGATTGCGGACGGCTTGCGAGAGGCCATCCGCGCAGGTGAACTGAGCGCCGGAGACCGCCTTCCCTCTGAGACGGCACTCGCGGAGGAGTACGGGCGCAGCCTCCCCACGATCCGCGAAGCACTGCGGCTTCTGCGCGACGAGGGGCTGATCGAGAAGCAGCACGGCCGCGGCAACTTCGTCCGTCAGCCGCGGGCGACCGTCCTCCGGACGAACGTCAGGCACCAGTGGGAGAAGGACCGCGTCCGGCAGCCGGAGGAGCAGCGGGCGCAGACCGGGGCCACCGAACATGACACCGGCCTGTCGCTGAACGACCTCGTCTTCCGCGCGTCCTACCGCGAGATCAAGGCGAGCACGGATCTCGCGCAGGCCCTCGGCGTCGCGGAAGGCGAAGTGCTCCTGGAGCGCACCTACCGGACGCGGTACGCCGCGGAGCGCGCTCCCTTCGCACTGGTCACGTCCTACCTCGTCCGCGACATGGTCGCCGCGAACCCGGACCTCTTGGACGAGTCCAAAGAGCCGTGGCCCGGCGGCACCCAGAACCAGCTCTTCACGATCGGCATCGAACTCGACCGCATCGAAGAACACGTCACCGCCCGGCCGCCCACGCCGGAAGAGGCGGAGGAGCTGGAACTCCCGCCCGGCACCGCCGTGATCCTGCTGCGCAAGACCTCCTACGACACCCACAACCGCGTTGTGGAGCTCTCCGACATCACGCTGCCCGGCGACCGCACGGAGATGCTCTTCACCACTCCCCTGGAAAGGTGGTGAGTGCCGTGCGCCGGCGCATCATCATCGTCACCGCTGTGCACGGCCCGTCAGCCCATCACCTCCACGACGCGTACAAGTCACTGTGCGCTCAGGAGCTCCCCGAGGACTGGGAGTGGCACTGGCTGATACAGGAAGACGGCCAGACGGACGACGTCGCTCCGCACGTCCCGGACGACGAGCGCGTGACCTTCCGGCAGGGCCGGCGCGGCGGTCCCGGGGTGGCCCGGACCATGGCCCTGGCCCACGCGGACGGCAAGTACGTCAAGATCCTCGACGCCGATGACCAGCTCCCCCCGGGCGCCCTGGCCCGCGACATCGCGGTTCTCGAACGCGACCCCAGCATCGGCTGGACGACCTCCCGCGTACTGGACCTGCTGCCCGACGGCTCGATGGTCGGCTTCGACCAGGACCCGGACGACGGCCCGATAGAGCTGGGCGCCGTCCTCGAACACTGGCGCGCGCACAACTACCGCGCTCAGGTCCACCCGGCGACCCTCTGCATCCGCCGCGACCTGCTCCTTGCCCTGGGCGGCTGGATGGCACTGCCGGCCTCAGAAGACACCGGGCTCCTACTCGCCCTGGACGCCGTCAGCCGCGGCTACTTCATCCGCGACGTGGGCCTCCTCTACCGCAAGTGGCCCGGACAAGCGACGGGCCAGGCGGCACACACAGACACCGCGGAGCGAGACGCACGCATGGCCGTCGTAGAGGCACGAGCGCAAGCGCTCGCCTACTACCGCCGGAACTATTCCGTCGGCTAGAACTCGTCCACCTGCCGGAGGGCCGCTTCAGACGGTCCACGCCCTCAACATCACCCGGCCATGCCGCCCAGGAACCTCGTCCCTTTCGACACTCAACCTATGCTGCCTTTTTCAGTACAGCCTGCAGCGGATCGCCCTCTACGTCCACTTTATACGTGAGGCCATTGTCGACAAATATGGTTCCACTGCCCGACACAGTTCGACTTTCGCCATTTTTGAGGATGAAAGTAATGTCGACCTTGTAGGCCATGTCTCCAGGGTCGCCTTCGAAATGAATGACATCACTCACGTCTGGGTTGCCGCTATTGACAGAAAGGGTGACTTGCGCGCCACCAACAGTGACGACGTCAGTCTGCTGCACCACTTCCTCATCCTGAGGCATTGAGGTGGTCAGCTTTAGCGTCATCTCTCGCGCCGGCGGAGAGGGAGGGCTATCCGACCCGGAGGACCTGCTCGTAAGCAAGTAAAACCCCGCCACGGACAGCACCAGACAGAGGGCAGCCGCAGCTACCAGAACGCCCCTCTGGAACGGGCCCACCTTTCCAGAGATGGTGATCTTAAAATCGCGAGCCGCAAGGTCGTTCACGCTGAGAACGCCGATGACGAACAGCACTGCGGCGATGATCAGCCCGGCGGTAGGAGCGGCGTATTCCACCAGACCTCCTCTCCCAC
Source organism: Streptomyces sp. URMC 127 (assembly GCF_051386535.1). Taxonomy (NCBI): domain Bacteria; kingdom Bacillati; phylum Actinomycetota; class Actinomycetes; order Kitasatosporales; family Streptomycetaceae; genus Streptomyces; species Streptomyces sp. URMC 127. The sequence continues at coordinate 13,417 of NZ_JBPQTW010000101.1, read as the reverse complement.
GACTGTTCGCAGTGCAGCAAGCTCGTTCTCCTAACAGTGAGCCGGAATGGGTTCCAGCGCGCTGTCAAGCTGGGCCATGCGGGTGAGACGTGACACCCCGAGCCGCCCGCGCTAACACGACGTGCCCTAGAAGACCACCAAGAAAATAGCGAGTCCACCTCGGCCGTCACTGACACTCAAGACTTGGACGCGAGGATCGACACAAGACCGGTCGGCAGACCTAGCCGACAGCCATCTCGTAGGCGATCACGCCGAGGGAGGCGGGCAGGACGATGTCTGCCGTCTCGACTGCTCGTCCGTCGTCGCTGTAGTACGTCCGCTGGATGCGCGTGACGAGCGCTCCACGCTGTACACCGAGGAGGGTCGCCTCCTCGGCGTTCGCATGTCCGGGCTCGGGCTGCTCCACCGCGCGAGTGACCGTGATCCCGATCTCTGCCATGCGGGCGATAACGCCCTTGCCTGCGTGGGGCCCGCCCTCCGGCAGCACAACCAGCGTGTTGGCCGTGACGCTGTACGGCTCCCAACTGGTCAAGAGCTGGACGGGCTTGCCGTCCGACAGCAACTCGTAGACGGTCCGGACGCACAGGTCCCCCTCGGCAATGCCGAGGCGAGCTGCGATGTCTGCGGGCGCGGGGACCTTGGCTTCGGTGTTGCTCTCCCACGTGCCGCGCTCGCCAAGGACGGACAGGTCCGCCACGAAGGGCGCTCCATCACGCCCGCCGATCTGCGAACGGACCATGCGCAGGCGTGCGCGCGGCTCGGCGACGTACGTACCCGACCCTGCGCGCCCCTCCAAGACGCCTTGCGAGATCAGGAGTTCCTGCGCTCGGCGGATGACGTTCTCGCCCACACCGCCGCACTCCTGCGCAAGCTGCGCACGCGACGGCAACCGGTCGCCCGGGGCCCACTCCTGATCCGCGATGCGCTGTCTCAGCAGGTCAGCGACGCGGAGATAAGGCGGCTGCTCACGCATGTGGAAAATCTAGTCCACTAGCCCTATGCTAGTTAACTAGCTTCACGCACTGTGATCCCGTGGCGACGGAGGAACACCTTGTGGCCGCACGCAGCAACCGCGCCGACCACATCGCGGCACGCCTCTCGGCTGCTGGTTTCACCCCACGCGTGAGGCAGCGGAAGGGCCGCATCTACGTCGAGACGGAAGTCCCGAACCCGGTTTCGGCCGCGGCATGGCAAGAGCTTTTAGACGCGCTGGAGACAGCCGACTCGTTTGGGCTGGTCACCAGCGGAAACGGCCGCATCGCCTGGGCCGCCGTCGAGAAGGAAACCCCCGCGGCAACAGGAGCTGCCCGGGGGCACGGCCATCAGCTGTGAGGAGCTGATCAGCGTGATTGACCTTATCCGCCGGGCCCTTTGGTGGGCTAGGCGACAATTCGTTCCCGTCCCGAGGCCGGAACAGGCCCGCGGAGCAGCCGAGCCCCGGGCCGCCAAGGAGACGGCTCCGCCCAGCCCGCGCGCACGGCTGCCGTGGTGGCACGCGGAACTCCGCCACATCGAGGAGACGGCCCTCGTTCGCCTCTACGTGGTGGCCGAAGACGAGCGCGCACGGCTACGGCTGGAGCCTCGCTGGCGCCCCCTCGCGGCCGGCCTGCCCCGGACCGTGGCGGAGGTGCACTGATGATCGAGGAAATCGCCACGTCCATGAGTACGCACCACCACGTGCGCGTGCAGGTCACCGGGAAGGCGGTCCGGACCGGAGACGTCATCGACTTCGGAGGCCGGGGATACACGGTGATCGATGTACTCGACTTCTCCGACGGCACAAGGGGCCTGCGCTTCCGCACCGGGGAAGAGCTGATCGTGCAGCCGAACGACGAACTGTCCGCTGTACGCGCCTTCAAAAGGCGGTGAGCCCCACCGTGGCAGACCGCTACCAGATCGCCGAAGATCTACGTCGGCGCATCGGCGCCGGAGACTGGCAGGCAGGCGAACAGCTGCCGGCGGAGACGGAACTCGCCTCGCTGTACCGGGTCAGCGTCCCCACTTTGAGGAGCGCGCTCGAACTCCTCCAGTCCGAGGGACGACTGGACAAGTTCCACGGCCGAGGAAACTTCGTGCGCCGCCCCGACGACCGCACCGTCTACGACAGCGCACGGCACACCTCGGACCGTCCGCCGGCGCTCTGCCCCGCGCTGCGCGTCAGTGTCGAAGTCCGCAGGGTCAAGGCATCTGCGGATGTGGCGTCGCTCCTGCAGATACGCGCCGGCTCCCTGCTGACTGAACACGAATACGTCAGCACCGCCGGCACCTCGGTACGGAGCGTGGCTCGCCTGTACGTCCCCCACAAAGTGGCGAAGCTCGGCCGCCCCGAAGCGCCCCTGTCTCCATGGGGCGACAACGTCAGGGAACTGCTGACCGCGGCCGGAGTACACGTGGCATCCACCGTCGAGCGAGTCACGTCCCGCCTTCCGAGCGCCGAGGAGAAGGAACTCTTCCGCAGTCCCGCACCTGTGCTGGCCGTAGAACGGAGGTCAGTAGACGTCACCGGGCAGGTAGTGGAGGGTGCACTCCTGCTCCTTCCAGGCGACCGCGCAGAAGTCCTCTTCACCACACGCACGCACGCCGAAGACCGAGAGGAAGACGAAAGAACACCCCAGCTCGATCTGCGCCTCCTGCCGTGGACCTCGCCGGATGACAAACCGTGCTTCCTGAGCTCGGCCGACGGTCAAGGAAGACTGTCTCGATACGCCGATGCTGTGGAGGCAGCGCAGATGGATATCGGCGCCGATGTGCTGGCGGACGCGGAGAAGCTCCTCGCCAACCCGGAGGCGCGCTGCGAACACCTCAGGATCGCGCTACAGCAGACGACCAAATCGCTGGGCGACGTCCTACGAGTAGCGGAGAGCCGGGGCGGACGCTTGTCTGCATCAGATCCCGAAGAGCACCTGTTGAGTGATGGAGGAGACAAGGCGCACCGGCTGTAACAACGGCAGCCACCACGGTCCGGCCCCAAGGGGCCGGACCGTTTGCATTCACGGCAGCACATCGGCGTCCACGTGAGAGAACACGAGGTCGCCCTCCTCCACGACAGGTCCATGCACACGAGCAAGCGGGGCACCAGCGCTTCGAAGAGCGACAGGGTAGCTCTCGGCGGCGTAGTCGTTGGGTTGGCGATAGGCGTGAAACCCGAAATCGCGCATGGTGGCGAGCAGTTCGTCAGCGGAGTCCCCCAGGAGAGCCATGCGCTCAGGGGCCACCTCAATGGTGATCTCCGCATCGGGCCGAAGCCGATCAAGCAAGGGCACCATGCCCCGAACCACGCTGCCTTCCGCCCCCTCCACATCAACTTTGATCACACGCGCGTCGGCAACCTCGGAAGCAGTAAGCACATCAGTGAGCGGAAGGGCCTGCGCCTCGAAGAAGGACTCCACCGGCCCGTCGTACGGGACGATGCTGTTCGCCCCCATGTTCCGGGAGCTAGCGAGCGTGAACGTCAGGGACCGCCGGGCATCGGAGACAGCCACGTTGACCGCCCGCACGTTGCGACAGGCATTACGTCGCGCATTCGCCAGCACGCTCCGATGGAACGCAGGAGCGGCTTCAATGGCGACGACCCGCCCCGCCTGCCCCACCCGCCGAGCAGCAAGCAAACTGAAGTACCCGATGTTCGCCCCGACATCGACGAAGGTGTCGCCAGGACCGAGCCGCCGGCTAAGCCAACGCGTCATGTGGGGTTCCCACGTCCCGAACATGTAGACGTACCGCTGAATGAGATCTTGGGTGTCGACAGAGACCATCACACCGAACCGGGTCCGTGCGACGCGCCGCCGAGGCCTGTCACGTAGGTAAGGGTCGAGGCACTTCGCGACCACCCACGGCTTCCCAAGGGAGCCTGGGCAGTACCGCACATACTGGCGGCCGACCGAGGCCAACAGCCCTGCTGTACAGCTGCTCATCCGACACCCACCCAACCGGGTCCGACGTACCCTCTGGGGCTCCCCGCTGCCCCAGTGCTACTGCGGCGGCGCGCCTCAGGGCCGAACAGTCACCTTCTCTTGACCCAGAGCCAGTAGTCGGAGAGCCTGCCACGCGCTCCACAGCACCTTCAAGCGTCCCAGGCGGAGTTTGGGCGTTGAAGGCTCTGGCACCGAAGAACCGCTACTAGCCCTGTTGGCGTGTAACACAGTGTGACGCGACGTTTCTCCCTCGAATGGCGCCGCAGGAACGTGGCAGCGCTTCGCCAGCTGAAGCGGGGCGGTTTGGCCATCCTTGTCCTAGCTGGTGTGGCGGTGTTACTAGTCGGGTTGCCCTGGCTGGTATGGAAGGGTCCCTACTGGCTGGACTCCGGCTATATCAAAGAGGAGACGGTCGGAGAAGGAGCCGGCTCGGCGGCGCTGGTGACCGGGCTACGCACCGCACTTGTAGCATGCGTAGCCGCACTCGGCGCAGCCATCGCACTGCTGTACACGGCTCGCAACTATCGACTCACCCGCCGCGGTCAGGTAACCGAGCGCTTCACTAAAGCCCTCGAACGCCTTGGCGATGAGCATGCCTACGTGCGAATTGGGGGAATTCTTGCGCTGGAACAGATCGTTCAAGATGCCCCCAGCCAAGTCGCTACCGACGCGGCGCGCGTGCTGAACCATTTCCTTCGTGATCAAGCACCTCGGGCTACCCCACTCAGCTGGGGTGCCGCACGGGATGATCGGAGGGCAATACCCGAGGTTAGCTCCGACTCTGATACTGACACGGCGGCGCAGCTTCCTGACGAGCCTGCTGCCGATGTTCAGGCTGCTCTCACTGCCCTTACTCGTGCCGAATCGCGCACTCATGTCGACCCCCGCGAAATACTTGACTTTCGCGGACTCCACCTCGCAGGTACCCACCTCACACAAGCGGACCTCACGGGCGCCAACCTTAAAGGGGCTACTCTCACCGGCGCCAATCTATCCGGGGCGAACCTCACTCGGACTATCCTTAAAGGGGCTACATTAGTCGACGCCGATCTATCCGGGGCGAACCTCACTGACGCCAACCTCAAGAGGGCGACCCTCACCAACGTCAACTTGCAAGAGGCAATACTTACAGGATCTGACCTGGCAGGAGCAAACTTTAGCGGCGCCCGCATGCAAAGGGCCAAGTTTACTCGCGCCTACTTGGTCTGGTCAGACCTTACTCACACAAATCTGAAAAAGGCTGACCTTACTCGTGCTGACCTAGCCGGGGCGAACTTCGCTAACGCCAACCTAAGCGAGGCGGACCTAACTCGAGCAAACTTGACCCACCCTTACCGAGCAGGCGGGACGAACTTCACTTGCACCAATCTGGAAGACGCGACCCTATCTCGCGCATATTTGTACGGGGCAGATTTAAGGACTGTGAAAGGGCTGACCCTCGGCCAAGTCAGGACAGCACTTACAAACGATCTGACCCTGTTGCCCCCAAATTTGCGAGCAGGAAGCAGTACTGCGTCCCCTGACGTCGTGTAGGTAGGACCTGCACTTTTGATTACTCGCAAGTAGGACTCGTCCCTGCCGTCCTTACACCACTGGGCCTCCTGCCGCAGCAGCCGAGAAGTACGTCCGCACCTGCGGACCACCGCCATCACACGTGCAATGTGCGCCGGCCCAAAGTCAGTCGCTCGCTTCGGGACGGAGAGGCCAGGGGCCCAACGGCAAGACCCCACTCAGCGCCGCCACACGGCTAAGGCAGCCCTTCCCAAGAACAGGGGGACTCCACCTAAGGGCAGAGTCATCCGCCTGCATTTCCGCAGGTCAGATGGCTTACAGGGCCTCCCCCGCCAAGCGCCTTCTAAGCGCTTGGCCGCAGGTTCGAGTCCTGCCGGGGGCGCGTTTCCGGCCCTCCCTTCGGGAGGGCCTTTTTGCTGGTCAGGGGTGGGCGGTATGTCCTGCAGGCCGTGCCGCACTACCGCCGGCCGGTTCTCCTAGTGGGGTTCGAGTGGGGTTCCAAGGGGCGGGCGGAGGATTCCGGCCGCCGGGGGCGGAGCCTCGGAGTGGGACGCCGGGGTGAGGGGACAGGTGGGGACGGAGCAGGAGTCGCTGAATCTCGCGGTGATCGTGGGGAGCACCCGGAAGGGACGCCTCGGGCCGACCGTCGCGGCGTGGTTCCTCGGGCAGGCGCGGAGCAACCGCGGCTATCCCGCCTCGCTGAAGTTCGCGATCGACTCGGTCTGCGCCGAATGGCACGCCCGCGAGCAGCTCCGGCAAGTCTTCGGGGAGCTGCACGGCGTGGGCTTTGCGTCGGCGCCTGAGCGCGTTCGACGAGGAGGGGCAGCCGCGGGAGGCGCCTGGTGGGCCGTCTCGCTGCGGGCCTCACGGGCGGCGGCCCCCCTACAGCTTCTGACGCTGCGGGGGCCGCCGCCCCGGTCAGCCCTGGCCGAAGCGGAAGCCGACACCGCGGACGGTGACGACCCAGCTGCTGGAACCGAGCTTGCTGCGCAACGTGCTCACGTGCGTGTCGATGGTGCGGGTCACGCGCGAACTCATGGCGTGGCTCGTCGCGTCGCCCCAGATCTCCGCCATCAGCTCCTCCCGTGACACCACCGTCCCGGGGCGCCGGGCCAGGTAGTAGAGCAGGTCGAATTCCTTGCGGGTCAGCTCCACCGGGGAGCCGTGGAGCCGCACCTCCCGCTTGGCCGCGTCCATCTCGAATGGGCCGTGCGTGACGGCGGTGCTGCTGGTGAACCTGCGCTGCGGGCGCACGCGCCGCATCACCGCCTCGATGCGCGCGAGCAGTTCGCGGAAGCCGTACGGCTTGCCCAGGCAGTCGTCCGAGCCCGCCTGCAGGCCGAGGACGCGGTCGAGTTCGGTGCCGCAGTCGGTGAAGGTGATGATGGGCGTGTCACAAGCCGCGCGGATGCTGCGGCACACCTCGAGTCCGTCGATGTCGGGCAGGTCGAGGTCGAGCAGGATCAAGTCGGCTTCGTGGTAGGCCTGCAGCGCGCGGGTTCCGGTATCCACACCCTTCGTCTTGTAGCCGTGCCGCTGCAGGCCTCTGCTCAGGGATTCGGCCGTAGCGGCCTCGTCCTCGACGATCAGTACGTGCATGAACGACCCCCCTGTACTGCCCCGTGCGCACGGGGCAGGCACACGCATGCGGCCGCCCCCATCAACGGCCCCGCGTGACGACCATGTCGCTTACCGCCTAGCCCCGGGAACATAGCAAACCGTTCAGTCCGTTTTCCAGGATTCTCTCGTTATCTGAGACACGGATGGGGCGAGAATTATGGACAACCAGCCCAGTAATCACGGCCGTTGACAGACCGTACGTGCGGTTTTACGGTGCGGAACCACCAGTCCGGGGTCCCTGCTCGACGTCCGGGAGCGGTCCGCCAGGCCGTCGCGGACCGGAGCCTGCGGCCCGGCCTGCCGCCGCAGATGGTTGCGGCCCCGCAGGGCTCAGTCGTCCGGCTCCGTCGCCCCGGCAGCCGCCGCTGAACGCACCCCGCCGTCCCCCTCCCCCTCTCCGCCGGAGGGCTCGCCGTCCTCCCCCTCGCCGCCCGTGCGCACCTTGCGCAGGATGACCGCGGCCGCCACGGAGAGCAGGAGCACGAGGCAGCTGCTGATCGTCGCAGCGGTCCGCAGGGCGTGGGTGAAGGCGGAGCCGGCGGCGTCGGCGAGCGCCCCGCCGAGGCGCGAGGGCAGCTCCGCGGCAGCGGCCATCGCGGCGCCGACCGTGTCCTGCGCCGCGGAGGCCGCGTCGGTCGGTACGCCCGCCGGTATGCCGTCCTTGATGTCGCCGCGGTAGACGGCCGTTCCGATGCTGCCCATGACGGCGATGCCGAGGGCGGTGCCCATGTCCGTGCCGGTCTCCGAGATCGCGGAGGCGGCACCGGCCTTGTCCGCCGGAGCGGAACCGATGATCACGTCATTGCCGAGGGACAGCGTCGGCCCGAACCCCAGGGACATCACGACGGCGCCCGCCACCACCAGCCCGAACCCGGAGTCCGGTTCGGCCTGCGTCAGGACGGTCAGACCGGCGGCGGCCAGCACCAGGCCGCCGGCCATCAGCCGTACGGGCGGGATGCGGCGCGCCAGTACGGGCGTGAGCATCGTGCTGACGATGTTCGCGACGGCGCCCGGCACGACGACCAGACCGGCCTTGAAGGGCGACAGTCCCACCACCATCTGGAGGTACTGCCCGACGAAGAAGTTGGTGCCGGACATGGCGAAGACGACGAGGGTCAGCGTGCCCAGGGACGTGCTGAAGGCCCGGTCGCCGAACAGCCTGAGGTCCAGCAGCGGCGCGGACAGCTTGCGCTGCCGCAGGACGAAGAGGAGGCCGAGCACGAGGCCGGCCACGAGCGCGGCGAGCGGGACGCCCGCGAAACCGTCGACCGCGATCTTCTTCAGGCCGTAGACCACCGAGAGCGTCGAGGCCAGCAGGACGACCACGCTGGGCAGGTCGAGCCCGCCCGGCTCCGGGCTGCGGTACTCCGGCAGCAGGACCGGGCCCAGCACCACCAGCAGCAGCGCCACGGGAGGTGCCAGCAGGAAGACCGACCCCCACCAGAAGTGCTCCAGCAGGGCGCCGCCGATCACCGGGCCCAGCGCGGCGCCCGCCGTGAAGCTGGAGATCCAGACGCTGATGGCGACCGTGCGCTGGCGCGGGTCCGCGAACATGGTACGGATCAGCGACATCGTGGACGGCATCAGGGTCGCCCCCGCCACGCCCATGAGGGCACGGGCCCCGATGAGCATCTCCACGTTGACCGAGAAGGCCGCTGTCACGGAGGCGGCGCCGAACGCGGCGGCTCCCCAGAGCATCACCTTGCGGCGCCCGAAGCGGTCGCCGATCGTGCCCATGGTGATCAGCAGGCCGGCGATCAGGAAGCCGTAGATGTCGATGATCCACAGCAGTTGTGCCCCGGTGGGCTGCAGCGCCGCGCTCAGGTACGGGACCGCGAGGTTCAGCACGGTCATGCTGAGCGCGATCACGATCGTGGGCAGGGCGAGGACGGCGAGGCCGAGCCATTCCCGCGCGGTCGCGCGCGGGGGTGCGGCGGTGTTCATCGAGTTCCCTTCCCGGACGTCACACAGGACGTCACACAGGACGTCGTGCTGGAGGTCGCACTGGACGTCACGGCGCACGTCAGGCCGGCCTCGCGGACCAGGGGCCGGACGCCCTGCGGGCGCACGTCGATCCTCTCGGCGCCGCCCAGGAAACGGAGCCGCTCGAAGACCTCGTCGATGTCGATCTCGGCGCGCGTCATGCCGTCATGCGAAGCCATCAGCTCAGAGAGGAGCGCTCCCTCAACCGGGGTGAATCCGGGCCGGAGTTCAAAGGCGCGCCATTCGGTACGGATTCGGTCGGCGTGTGGAAAGAGGGCGAGCGCCTTCTCCCAGCGGCGCTTGCCCGGATAGCGCCATGGGCAGACGACATCGGACCGGATTTCTACGGTAATCACAGGTTCACCCTCTTTGTCGGGCAAGCAGGCCGGCGGGCTTGAGCAGCAGCGCCTTCGACAGTCGGTCTTCAACAAGGCGGAAGGCGGAAGGCGGGCCGCCGCCCAGGGATCACGCAACCTCAACCCGGAATTCCAGCGATCCACAAGACGGTTTCGAGGCACGGCCGGCCGGGCGGGCCGAGTTCACCGCGATGGCTCGAGGTCTTTGAAGGCCGCTTCATGTAGGCAGCGGCAACCAGCTCGTTCGGCGGCCCCAGAGGACGGAAGGACGCCCGTGGTCAGCGCAGGATGCCTTCCAGGAAGTCGCTGCTCAGACGGGCCACCGCGCGGACGTCCAGCTGGTAGAGGACGTAGCGGCCGCGGCGGCGGGAGGTGATCAGGCCTGCCTTCTTGAGCACCGAGAGGTGGCGCGAGACCTCCGGTGGGCTGATGCCCAGGACGCCGGCGAGTTCGCCCGTCGTGTGCGCGGTGCGGGCCGTGCTGCGGCAGACCTGGATGCGGACGGGGTGCGCCAGGGCTTCGAGGCGGAGTTTGAGCAGGTCGACCGAGGTGGGGGCGGGCAGGTCGGGCGAGCCGACCGGGTAGTGGACGACCGGGCGCCACTGCGGCCGGTGCAGGACCATCAGGTGCGGCCAGCCGAAGTGGGAGGGCACGAAGGTGAGGCCCGGCCGTACGGCGGGGCCGGTCGCGGTGGTCCTGCCCTCGGCCAGCTTGTCGACGCGGATGCGGCGGCCGCCGTCCTCCAGGTGCAGGGCCGGGGAGACCGCGGCGAGCGCCTCGCGGAGCCCCTTGCGGCGCAGCAGCTCCGTCTTGTGCCGGACGTCGGCGGCCAGCCGGGGTTCGACGCGCTGCCAGACGTCCGCGAAGAACGCCTCGTCGCAGTCCTCGAACAGGCGGCGCACCCAGGCCCGTACGGACGCCGGGTCCTTCAGCAGGCGCTGGGCGAAGTCCACCTGCCGCGGCCCGCGAGCCGCGGCCAGCTCCAGGGTCCGGGCGCGCGTCGGCGGGTGGGTGAGCGGTGACGGGCCGCCGCTGCTGTACGAGGCGAGGCAGGCGAACTCCAGGGCCGTGGTGACGAACTGGTCGTCGTCGAGCCGGTCGAGCTCGTCCAGTTCCTCGGCGAGGGTGGCACCGGCCCTGCCCGCTCCGCCGCGCACCCCCGCCCAGGGCATGAACAGGTCGGAGAACGTGGTGCGCCACAGGAAGTCGGCTTCCTGGAGGCGGTCGGCGAGGTCCGGGCGGAGCGCGGCGGCCGTGGCCGTGGCCCAGCCGGCCGTCCCGGGGTGGTGGCCGGGCTCGGACAGCACGTGCAGCGCGAGGCACAGCTCGCCCATCGGCGACGTCTCGAAGACGATCCGTTCGGGGGCCAGGCCCGTGATGTCTATGCTCACGCTCACGACGTCATGATGCCTGGTCGTGGGCCCTTCCTGCGCGTTCGCAGGCGAGCAGGCGCTGCTTGCGGGGCAGCCCGCCGCCGTAGCCGGTGAGGGCGCCGTTCGCGCCGACCACGCGGTGGCAAGGGACGATGATGCCCACGGGGTTGCGGCCGTTGGCCAGCCCCACGGCCCGGGACGCGGACGGCCGCCCGATGCGCGCGGCCAGCAGGCCGTACGTGACGGTCTCGCCGTACGGGATCTCCTGCAGTGCCTGCCAGACGGTGCGCTGGAAGGCGGTCCCGGCGAGCGCGAGAGGGAGGTCGAACGCGGTGCGGGCACCGGCGAAGTACTCCTCCAGCTGCTCGCGGGTCCGGGCGAACACCGAGCCCGGGGCGTGCGGTTGCGGGTCGTAGTCGCCGAAGGTCTCCTGGGGCGGGCGGTGGCGCTGTTCCTCCATGTAGAGGCCGCTGAGCCGGTCGTCGGTGGCCACCAGGGTCAGGGGGCCGTACGGGCTGTCGATGACGGTGTGGGAGCGGTGGGACATGGTTCCTCCGTGAGGTGCGCGGCGGGGCGGCCACACGACGGCATGCGGAGCGGTCAGGACGGCATGCGGTTGACCGGGTGGTCGCCCGTCGCCCACAGGTGCTGGACGGCGTACGAGCGCCACGGCTGCCAGGCCCGGGACCTGCGGGTGAGGGCAGCGGGCGTGGCGGGCAAGCCGAGGGCCGCCGCGGCGAGGCGGACGCCCAGGTCGGTGGCGGTGAAGGCGTCCGGGTCGCCGAGGGCGCGCATGGCGATCGTCTCCACGGTCCAGGGGCCGATCCCGGGGAGCGCGGCGAGCCGTTCCCGGGCGCGCTGCCAGTCGCTGCCCGGGCCCAGGTCGAGCTCGGAGGAGGCCAGGGCGGCGGCGAGCGCGGTGAACGTGCGGCGGCGCGTGCCCGGCATGGCGAGGGTCGCGGGGTCGAGCTCCGCGAGGGCCTCCGGGGCCGGGAAGAGGTGGGTGAGGCCGCCCTCCGGGTCCTCGACCGGGGTGCCGTGGGCGGCCACCAGGCGCCCGGCGAGGGTCCGGGCCGCGCCCGTGGACACCTGCTGGCCGAGCACCGCGCGCAGGGCGAACCCGGCCGGGTCCGCGGTGTGCGGCACCCTGCGGCCGGGGGCGCGGCCGACGAGCGGGGCCAGCAGCGGGTCCTCGCACAGGAGGCCGTCGACGGCCTCGGGGTCCGCGTCCAGGTCGAGCAGGCGGCGGCAGCGGCTGACCGCGGCGGCCAGGTCGCGCAGGTCCGCAAGCGCCAGCCGGCAGGCGATGTGGCCGTCGGCCGGGCGGAGCGTCGCGATGCCGTGCCCGTGCGGCAGCCGCATCGTGCAGCGGTACGCGCCGTCCCGCCACTCCTCCGTGCCGGGCACGGCCGTCGCCACCAGGTGCCCGAAAAGGTTGTCCGGGAAGAACGGGGCCCGGTAGGGCAGGCGCAGGGAGACGGTGCCCGGTGTGGTGCCGGGGGCCGCGGCGCCCGCGGCCGTCCCCGGGCGGCCACGGCCGGCCGCGCGGGCCCGCAGTTCGCTCGGGGAGAGCGCGAAGACCTCCCGCACGGTGTCGTTGAAGGCGCGGATGCTTGCGAAGCCCGAGGCGAACGCGACCTCCCCCATCGGCAGCGACGTCGTCTCGATCAGCAGCCGCGCCGTCTGCGCGCGCTGCGCGCGGGCCAGGGCGAGGGGGCCGGCGCCCAGCTCGGCGAGGAGCTGCCGCTCGACCTGCCGGGTGCTGTACCCGAGCCGCGCCCCGAGCCCCGGCACGCCCTCGCGGTCCACCACGCCGTCGGCGATCAGACGCATGGCCCGGGCCGCCAGGTCGGCCCGCTCGTTCCAGCGCGGCGAGCCCGGGCTCGCGTCGGGCCGGCAGCGCTTGCAGGCGCGGAAGCCGGCCTGCTGCGCGGCGGCCGCGCTCGGGTAGAAGGTCATGTTCCGCGGCTTGGGCGGCACGACGGGGCAGCTCGGGCGGCAGTAGATGCGGGTGGTGGTCACCGCGGTGAAGAACCAGCCGTCGAAGCGGGCGTCCTTGGACTGCACGGCCCGGACGCAGCGGTTCGTGTCCGTGTGCATGGCGTCGTTGCGCATGCCGCCAGTATTGGCGGAGGTCCGGCCCCCGATCCGGCGGAAATCCGACATCCATGTCGGGGGTGTGCTGTGCTTCAGTGGGGCCTGTGGTGCCGTTGATCGTTGGGGGGATGCAGTGATGCACGGGACGAGTGAGCGCCTACGGGTTCCCGTCGGGGACGACGCCCACCGCTGGGTGACCCGCGGCGCGTGCCGCCGCGTCCTGTTCGTCGTGCACAACGTCACCTCGGCCACCCGGCTGCTGGACGTGCTGCCGCTCTTCCGGGACGACCTGCGGGTGCAGCTGCTCGTGACGTGCACCGGGTCCTCGCCGTTCCTCGCCGGGGTGCCGGAGCTGCTGGCCTCCGTGGGGCTGCCCGTGCTGCCCTGGGAGCAGGCCAAGGAGACGCCCGTCGACCTGGCCGTTTCGGCCAGCTACGGCGGCGAACTGGAGCTGATACGGGGCGATTTGGCCGTGCTCTCGCACGGCGTTGGCTACAATAAGAGGTTGGCCACACCGGACACCGGACACCGGACACCGGACACCGGCTGTCTCTTATACACA
>NZ_JBPQTW010000100.1:0-24592 GCF_051386535.1 Streptomyces sp. URMC 127 | reverse complement strand
GAGGTGGCCGGCGGGGTGGCGCGGAGGCGGGTGAGGCCCTCCAGGGCCAGGCCCTCCCAGGCCGCTGCCTGCAAGGTGGTGTGCTCGGTGCCCGGCGGGAGTTCGAGGACGGCGTGCAGGCCCGCCGCGATGCCGGTGACCTTGATGTGCGGGGCGCGCTCGGCGAGGACCTCGACGAGCCGGTCGCGCCGCCGCCGGTAGCGCAGCCGCATCGCGCGCACGTGCCGGTCGTACGCACCGGAGGCGAGGAACTCCGCGAGCGTCAGCTGTTCCAGGACGCCCGAACTCCACTCCCCCGCCCGCTTGTGCTCCAGCACCTCGCCCGCGAGGTGCTCCGGCAGCACCGTCCACGCGAGCCGCAGCCCCGGCGCGAGGGACTTGCTCGCCGTGCCGAAGTAGACGATGCGCTCCGGGGCGAGGCCCTGCAGGCAGCCCACCGGCTGCCGGTCGTAGCGGAACTCGCCGTCGTAGTCGTCCTCCAGGACCGTTCCGCCGGTGCGGGCCGCCCAGTCGACGACCGCGGCGCGCCGGGCGGGGTGCAGGGGCACGCCCGTCGGGAACTGGTGCGCCGGGGTGATCAGCACCGACCGCGCGCCCGCCTTGCCGCCCTCCAGGACGGAGACGTCGGCGCCCTCCCGGTCCAGCGGCATCGGCAGGCACCGCAGCCCCGCCCGCTCCAGCGCTTCCCGGTGGAACCACAGCCCGTACTCCTCCACCCCCATCTCCCGCACCCCGCGCTCCCGCAGCACCCGGCTCACCAGCCCCAGGCCCTGCGTGAACCCCGCGCACACCACGATCCGCTCCGGGTCCGCGTGCACGCCGCGCGCCCGCGCCAGGTAGCCCGCGAGGGCGGCCCGCAGCTCGGGCCGGCCCCGCTCGTCGACGCGCCCGAACGCCTCGTGCGGGGCGGCCGCCATCGCCCGGCGGGCCGCGGCGAGCCACGCGGCGCGCGGGAAGGCGGAGACGTCGGCGGTCCCGGGCCGCAGGTCGTAGGCGGGCCGCCGCAGCGCCCGCTCGGGCGGCGTACGGCGCTCGGGCGCCCGCGCAGCCGTCCGCCGCGCCACCCTCGTGCCCGAGCCCTGCCGGGCCGTGAGCCAGCCCTCGGCGACGAGTTCGCCGTACGCATCCGCAACGGTGTTCCGGGCCAGGCCGAGGTCGGCCGCGAGCGTACGGGACGAGGGCAGCCGGCTGCCGGGCGCGAGCCGGCCGCTGCGGACGGCCTCGCGCAGGGCCCGGATGAGGGAGGCGCGCACACCGCCCGGCCCGCTCAGCTCCAGGTGGAAGTCCGCGCCCGCGCCGTCGCCGGCACCGCCGCCCGCACCGCCGCCCGCACCGCCGTCCGCCCCCGGCGCGCCGTCCGGATTGGCCCACGCTTTCTCCATGGGAATGGACCATACCCGTGGGCTGCCCGCGCCCTAGTGTCGTACCCATGACGAACGCGAACGCACAGACCACCACCCACCACCACGCCCCGCGCATGCTGCTCCACGAGTTCGCGCCCGAGGTCCAGAAGGCCATGCTGAACCTGGAGCGGGCGGCCCGGAAGGGCCTGGAGACCTCCCTCGTCGAGCTGGTCAAGATCCGCGCCTCGCAGCTCAACCGCTGCGCCTTCTGCCTGGACATGCACACCAGGGACGCCCGCAAGCTCGGCGAGTCCGAGGAGCGCATCTACCTCCTGAACGCCTGGCACGAGGCGCCCGGCCTCTACACCGAGAAGGAGCAGGCGGCGCTCGCCCTGACGGAGGCGGTCACCCTGCTGCCCGGCGGCGTGTCCGACGAGGTGTACGACCGGGCCGCGAAGCACTTCCCCCAGCAGGAGCTCGCCCAGCTCATCGCCATGATCACCACCATCAACGCGTGGAACCGGATCGGCGTGACGACGGGCCTCGGCCCGGGCGCGTACGCGGTCTGACCCGTACTGACCCCCTACTGACCCCCTACTGACTCCGTACTGACCCCGTACGCGCGCGAGCGGCACCGGTCGCGGGGGTACCGGTGCCGCTCGGCCACTGCTCGGTGATCACTGCTCGGTGATCACCGCTCAGTGACCGGCTCCTACTGGAGCCACTTCTTCCACACCTGCGGGTGCTCCTTCACCCACCGCTTCGCGGCCTCGTCCGCGCTCAGCTTGTCCTCGGCGATCATCTGGGCGACGGCGTTCTGGTCCGCCTTCGACCACTGGAACTCCTTCAGGAACCGGGCCGCCTTGCCGCCCTTCCGCGTGAAGTCCGCGTTGAGGTACTTCTTCAGCGAGGTGGTGGGGTAGGCGCAGTTCACCGTCGACGGGTCCGCCGCCCCCTTGTCCGCGCACTCCTGCGTGTGCGGGGGGAGCTTCACCTCCACCATCGGCACCTCGTTGAACAGCCACTGCGGCTCGTACCAGTAGGTGAGGAACGGCTTCTTCTCCTTGGCGGACTGCTGGATCTGGGTGATCTGCGCCGCCTCGGAGCCCGCGAAGACGACCTTGTAGTCCAGGCCGAGGTTCTTGACGAGCGCCTTGTCGTTCGTCACGTACGACGGCGAGCCGTCCATGAGCTGGCCCTTGCCGCCGCTCTCCGGAGTGCGCAGCTGAGCGGCGTACTTGTTGAGGTTGCGCCAGTCGAGGACGTCCGGGTGGGCGTCCGCGAAGTACTTGGGCACCCACCAGCCGATGTGGCCGGTCACGCCGAGGTCGCCGCCGGAGACGATGGTCTTCTTGTCCTCGACGTACCGCTTCTCCTGCTCCGGGTGGCCCCAGTCCTCCAGGATCGCGTCGACGCGGCCCTGGCTGAGCGCGTCCCACGCGGGCACCTCGTCCACCTGCACGGTGTCGACGCGGTAGCCCAGCTCGTGCTCCAGCAGGTACTTGGCGACGGCCGCGTTGGCCCGCGCCCCCACCCACGACTGCACGGACAGCGTGACCGTCTTCGTGCCCGCCGCGGCGGCGTACGGGGACGCCTGCTTGGTCATGTCGGCCGCGCCGCAACCGGTCGCCGCGACGCCGGCCAGGACGCACAGCGCGGACGCCGCCGCCATGGTCGTCTTACGCGCCATCACGCGCTCCCTTCGTCGGCTGGGTGACCCGGTCGAGCATCAGCCCCAGGCACGCGATGGCCACGCCCGCGGTGAGCCCGGTCGCCAGGTCGCCCTGCGCGAGGCCGAACACGACCTCGTAGCCCAGCGCGCCGCCGCCCACGAGACCGCCGATGATGACGACGGACAGCACCAGCACCACGGCCTGGTTGACCGCGAGCAGCAGCTGCGGCCGCGCCAGCGGGAACTGCACCTGGCGCAGCTGCTGGCCGCCGGTCGCTCCCAGCGACCGCGCCGACTCCATCGCGCCCGGGTTCACCCGGCGCAGCCCCTCGCTCGCGATGCGGACGACGGCGGGCAGCGCGTACACGACCGCGGCCGCGGCGGCCGGGGCCCGGCCGACGCCGAACAGGGCCACGACGGGGATCAGGTACACGAACTGCGGCATGGTCTGGAAGACGTCCAGGACCGGGCGCAGCAGCCGCTCCACGCGCGGGCTGCGCGCGGCGGGCACGGCGACGGCGAAGCCGAGGACGAGCGTGACGGCGACGGCGGCGACGACCTGCGAGAGGGTGTCCATGGACAGCTCCCAGCGGCCCAGCACGCCGATCGCGGCGAGGGACAGGACGGCCGTCAGGGCCGTGCGCCACGTGCCGATGAGCCAGGCGAGGGCGGCCACGATGAGGAGGGCGCCCCACCAGGGGAGGGCCTGGAGGCCGTCGCGGAGGGGGTCGAGGACCCAGGTGGTGTAGTGGGCGGCGAGGTCGGCGGTGCCGCCGATGCCGGGGATGCCGGTGTAGAGGTGGTCGACCATCCAGTCCTTGGCGTCGTTCACCGGGGAGGCGATGGCGACGGTCCAAGTGTCGGGCCAGGGCTTGTCGCCCGTGGCGAAGGCCGCCGCGGCGACCGCGGCCAGGGCCGCGAGCCATGCGGTCGTTCGCCGGGTGCGGGCCGTCGTTCGGTTGTGCCCACCCGTTCCGCCTTGCGGAACAGCTGCCCACAACCGGGTGGGACGGGGCGACGCCGCGCCCGCCGTTGTGCGGTCCAGGACGATGGCCAGGAGGACGATCGGGATGCCGGCGGAGAGGGCGCTGCCGACGTCTACCGTGGACAGGGCCTGGTAGACGCGGTCTCCCAGGCCGTCCGCGCCGATGACGGACGCGATGACGGCCATGGACAGGGCCATCATGATGGTCTGGTTGACGCCCAGCAGCAGTTCCCGCCGGGCGAGCGGCAGCCGGGCCGTGAGCAGGCGCTGGCGGCCGGTGGCGCCGAGCGACTCGACGGCCTCCAGGACGCCCCGGTCGGTGGAGCGCAGGCCGAGCGCGGTGAGCCGCGCCATGGGCGGGGCGGCGTAGACGACCGTCGCGAGGACGGCCGGCGCCACGCCGATGCCGAAGACGAGGACGACGGGCAGCAGGTACGCGAACGCGGGCAGCGCCTGCATGGTGTCGAGAACGGGCCGCAGCGCGCGGAACGTGCGGTCCGACAGGCCCGCGGCGAGGCCGAGGAGCGCGCCGACGGCGACGGACACCGCCACCGCGACGATCATCAGCGCGAGCGTGCGCATCGTGGGCACCCACATGCCGAGGGCGCCGCACGCGGCGAACGAGGCGAGGGCGGTGCCGGCGACCCGTACGCCCGCGACGCGCCAGGCAATCAGCGTTGCCGCCGCCGTCACACCGGCCCAGCCGAGGGCCAGGAGGACGGTGTAGACGGCGTGCACGGCGCCGATGATCGCGCCGCTGACGTGCCCGAAGAAGTAGAGGAAGGCCCAGTGGCTGTCGCGGTTGTCGATGATCCAGTCGCTGGCCTTGGTGAGGGGCCCGGTCAGGTCGACGGTGAGCGCGGACGGCCAGGTGCCGCTGCCGTGGGTGGCCGCGGCGACCGGCACGAGGACGGCCGCGGCGGCGGCGAGGATCAGCAGCTTGCGGGCGGCGGGCCGGGCCCACAGGGCCCGCAGGGCGAGGGCCGCGGGGTGGGGCGCCGCGGCGTCCCGGCCGGGCGGCGCCGTCTTCACCCGCGGCGGAGCTGTGTGTACGGTCATGCCGCCGCCTTCTTGCCGGCGTCCAGGCCCGCCACCACGCCCAGCAGGCTGCGGTGGTCGACGACGCCCAGGCAGCGGCCGCCCTCGACGACGCGGGCGGAGGTGCCCGTGCGGGCCACCGTCTCGATCGCTTCGGCGACGGTCGTCGTGGGGGCGAGGGTCTCGCCCGTCTCCGGCTCGTCGCCGGCGGCGGGCCGCATCGCGCGGCGCACGGTGAGGACCTGCTCGCGCGGGACGTCGCGGACGAAGTCGCGCACGTAGTCGTCCGCCGGGGAGCCCACGATCTCCTCGGGAGTGCCGCACTGCACGACGCGGCCGCCGCGCATGAGCGCGATGCGGTCGCCGAGGCGCAGCGCCTCGGACAGGTCGTGGGTGATGAAGACCATGGTGCGGCCCTCGTCGCGGTGCAGGCGGACGACCTCTTCCTGCATGTCGCGGCGGATGAGCGGGTCGAGCGCGCTGAACGGCTCGTCGAACAGGAGCACTTCGGGGTCGGCGGCGAGGGCGCGGGCGAGGCCCACGCGCTGCTGCTGGCCGCCGGAGAGCTGGCCGGGGCGGCGGTCCTCCAGGCCGGCGAGGCCGACCTTCTCGACCATCGCGGCGGCCTTGGCGCGGCGCTCGGCCTTGCCGACGCCCTGGATCTCCAGGCCGTAGGCGACGTTGTCGAGGACGGAGCGGTGCGGGAGCAGCCCGAAGTGCTGGAAGACCATGGCCGCGCGGTGGCGGCGCAGGTCGCGCAGGGCGGTCTTGTCCATGCCGCACACGTCCTCGCCGTCGATGGCGATGGTGCCGGACGTCGGCTCGATGAGCCGGGTCAGGCAGCGCACGAGCGTGGACTTGCCGGAGCCGGACAGGCCCATGACGACGAAGACCTCGCCCTGGCGGACGTCGAAGGACACGTCGCGGACGGCGACGGTGCAGCCCGTTCGCTCGCGGAGCTCCTCGGCGTCCAAGGCGGCGAGTTCGCTGCCGGGCACGCGGTCGGCCTTCGGCCCGAAGACCTTCCACAGGTTGCGGACGCTGAAGACGGGAGCCTCAGCCGTAGACGTGGTGGCGGCTGTCGTGGCGGTGGCGCTGCCGGCCGTATCGGTGCCGCTCATATCGCATCACCGCCTGTGGCCGCGGACTCCGCAAGCAGTTCGGCGCACTTCTCCCCCACCATCAGGACTCCGATCATCGGGTTGACCGCGGGCATCGTCGGGAAGACGGACGCGTCCGCGATGCGGATGTTCGTCAGGCCGCGGATCCGCAGCTCGGGGTCGACCACCGCGAGGTCGTCGTCGGGGGCGCCCATGCGGCAGGTGCCCGCGGGGTGGTAGACGGTGTGCGCGGCCTTGCGGACGAGTTCGCTGATCTCGGCGTCGTCGGTGACCTCGGGGCCGGGGAAGACCTCGCGCTTGAGCCACTTCTTGAACGGCTCGGCCTCGGCGACCTTGCGGGCGAGCTTGATCCCGTCGACGAGGGTGCGGCCGTCGTAGTCGTCCTCGTCCTCGAAGTAGCGGAAGTCGAGGGCGGGCTTGACCTCCGGGTCGGCCGAGGTGAGGTAGAGGCGGCCGCGGGCGCGGGACTTGGGGATGTTGGGGGTCATGGACACGCCGTGCTCGGGGCGTTCGTAGCCCAGGCGCTCGGGGTTGTCCGTGAAGGGGATCTGGTAGAAGTGGAACATCAGGTCCGGGCCCTTGTGGTCCGGGTCCCGCTTGACGAACAGGCCCGCGTCGGAGTCCATCGCGGAGTTGCCGGGGATGGGCCCGTTGGTCTCCCAGACGATGACCGACTCCGGGTGGTCGATCAGGTTCTCGCCGACGCCCGGCAGGTCGAGCACGCAGTCGATGCCGAGCGCCTCCAGGTCCTTCTTCGGGCCGATGCCGGAGTGCATCAGCAGCCGGGGCGTGTCGACGGCGCCGGCGCAGACCAGCACCTCGCGCGCGGCCTCGACGTAGATCTCCTCGCCGTCCTTGGTGCGGACGCGGACGCCCTTGGCGCGGGTGCCGTCCAGCTCCAGCTTGTGCGCCCAGGTCTCCAGCAGGAGGCGGAGGTTGGGGCGGTCACCGGCCTCCATGTGGGGGTGGAGGTAGGCGACGGAGGCGGAGGAGCGCTTGTTGTTCTCCGGGTGGTAGGAGAGGTCGAAGAAGCCGACGCCCTCCTCGAAGGGCTTGTCGTTGAAGCCGACGACCTCGGGCACGTCCAGAGCGGTCTTGACGGCCTCGATCCAGTCGGAGGCGATCTCGTTCTGGTCCTTCTTCGCCACCCGCACGATGTTGTTGCGGAGCTTGCCGAAGTAGGGGTCCATGTCCTTCGCGCCCCAGCCGGCGGCGCCCGCGGCCTCCCACTCGTCCCAGTCGGAGGGCAGCGGCTTGAAGGAGATCAGGGTGTTGTGGGAGGAGCAGCCGCCCAGCACCTTGGCGCGGCTGTGCAGGATGTGCGAGTTGCCGCGGGGCTGCTCGGTGGTCGTGTACTCGTAGTCGAGCTCGCCGCCCAGCAGGCCGAGCCACTTGCGCAGCGTCAGCACGTCCTCGCGGTCGATGTCGGACGGGCCGCCCTCGATGACGACGACGGAGAGGTCCGGGTTCTCGGCGAGGCGGGAGGCGATGACCGAGCCGGCGGTGCCGCCACCGACGACGACGTAGTCGGCGGCGATCTTCTGGGCTTCGACAGGGGGCATGGGGGTGCTCCTCGGGGCAGGAAGGTTCTTCGCTTGCGGAAGGTGCGTCGTTCGCAACGTGCGTCGTTCGGGACGTGCGTCGTTCGGGAGGTCCTTCGGACCCGGGCTCAGCCGGCGAACCAGCGCACCGGCTCGGGCGCGAGGTTCTGGTAAATGTGCTTCGCCTCGCGGTACTCGGCCAGGCCCGCGGGGCCGAGCTCGCGGCCGGTGCCGGACTTGCCGAAGCCTCCCCACTCCGCCTGCGGCAGGTAGGGGTGGAAGTCGTTGATCCACACGGTGCCGTGGCGCAGCCGGCCGGCGACGCGGCGGGCGCGGCCCGCGTCCTTCGTCCACACGGCGCCGGCGAGGCCGTACTCGGTGTCGTTGGCCAGGGCCACGGCCTCGTCCTCGGTGCGGAAGGTCTCGACGGTGAGGATGGGGCCGAAGGTCTCCTCGCGGACGACCTTCATGGCGCGGTGGCAGCCGTCGAGGACGGTCGGCGCGTAGAAGTAACCGCCCGCCGGGCGGACCTCGTTCGGCTCCGGCTGGGCGCCGCCGCAGCGCAGCACGGCGCCCTCGGCGAGGGCGGAGGCGACGTACGCCTCGGTCTTGTCGAGCTGCTGTGCGGAGACCAGCGGGCCGCACTCGACGCCCTCCTCCGTACCGCGGCCGAGGCGGATCTTCTCGGCGCGGCGGGCGAGTTCGGCGACGAAGCGGTCGCGGACGGACTCCTCGATGATCAGGCGGGAGCCGGCCGAGCAGACCTGGCCGCTGTGGATGAAGGCGGCGTTGAGGGCCTGGTCGACGGCGGTGTCGAAGTCCTCGTCGGTCGCGCAGGCGTCGGCGAAGACCACGTTGGGGTTCTTGCCGCCGAGTTCGAGGGCGACCTTCTTCACGGTGGGGGCCGCGGCCCGCGCCACCTTGGTGCCGGAGGCGAGGCCGCCGGTGAAGGAGACGAGGTCGACGTCGGGGTGCTCGGACAGGCGGGCGCCGACGGGGTCACCCGCGCCGGTGACGAGGTTGCCGACGCCGTCCGGCAGACCGGCCTCCACCAGCAGCTTCATCAGCAGCACGGTGGACAGCGGGGTGACCTCGCTGGGCTTGACGACGAAGGTGTTGCCCGCCGCCAGCGCGGGGGCGATCTTCCAGCTGGCCTGCAGCAGCGGGTAGTTCCAAGGGGTGATCAGCGCGCAGACGCCGACCGGCTCGTGGACGACCACGCTGTGCACGGTGTCCGAGCCCGCGTCCACGACGCGGCCGGCGCCCTCGCTGACGACGAGGTCGGCGAAGTAGCGGAAGGCGTCGGTGACGCAGTCGACGTCGACGCGGCCCTCTTCGAGGGTCTTGCCGGTGTCCCGGCTCTCGGTCAGCGCGATCTCCTCGCGGTCGCGCTGCAGGAGCTCCGCGACGCGGCGCAGCAGCGCCGCCCGCTCGGCCACGGGCGTCCGCGGCCAGGCGCCCTGCCCGCCGTCGAAGGCGCGGCGGGCCGCGGCGACGGCGGCGTCCGTGTCGTCGGCGCCGCCCTCGGAGACCACGGCGAGGGTCTTGGCGTCCGCGGGGTCGAGCACCTCCCGCTGGGCGCCGGACGCGGCGGCACGCCACACCCCGTCGATGTGGATGGTCTCGGCTGACGACATGTTCTTCTCTGCCTTCCGGTTCCTGGACGGTCCGCTGCCGCCGGGGCAGGGCCCACGGGCGGCAACGGGACGCGCCTAACCAAAAGGCGAAAAGCTATGCCTCATTCTTCACAAAGAGTGACGCGAGTCACTGAGCGTCGCCGCCCGCGCAGTAGCCGGAAGGGCAGAACGAGCCCAGCAGGACGCGGAAGACCTCCTGGTGCGTGGGCCACTCGTCCTCCGCCCCGGCGACGAGCAGCGCGTACTGCCGGTGGTCGGGACCGGTGAACGCACGGTCGACAACGCGCCGCACGCTCCCGTCGGGCCGGACGTACGTGTACGCCAGCTCGGCGGCACCGGCCGACGGTTCGCTCTCCTGGGTCAGCCACAGCTTGCGGTAGCCCTTGTTGCGGGACACCGCCCGCTCGGTCTCCCGCAACGACTCGTACGGCGTCGGCTCCGGGCCGTCGAGCGTGAACACCTGGATCAGGCTCCTGCCGTCCGGCCGCTTGTAGAAGACGCTGGCGCCTTCCGTACTGCGATCCCAGCCGGACGGCAGGTCGGCGCGGAAGCCGGACGGGTCCTGCGTGCGCTCGTAGCCGTCGGGGGTGGTCGTGCCGCCCAGGAAGGGCGTGACCGGCGGGCTCGGGGTGTCACTGCCGGTGGCGGGGCCGGTGATGCTGCCGCCGGCGGTGAAACCACTACTGAAGCCGCCGGTGGTGCCTGTCGTTCCGGTGGTGCCGGAGGTGCCAGTGGTGCCTGAGGTGCCAGTGGTGCCGCCTGGACTGCCCGTGCTCGCACCGGAGGTGGTCCCGGACGTCATTCCCGCCGTCATCCCGGACGTCGTACCGGACGTCGTACCGGACGTCGTCCCGTAGCCGTACGACGGGCCCGGTGCCGACGGGCCGCTCACCCCGGGCTCCGGTGACGCGCCACCGCGGCCGCCCGCGGCCGTACCGTCGTCCCGCAGCATCGCCCAGGCGCCCACGCCGATGCCGCCCGCGAGGACCACCCCCGCCAGCGCGCCCGCCAGGATCGCCGCGTGCGACGGCCCTCCGGGCAGGCCGTCCGGCGGCCCGGGGAGCAGGCGGACTTCGGGCTCCTCGGAGTCGTACGGGGTCCCGTCCGCGCGCGGCCCGCGCCCCGGCGGGTCGTCCTCCACCCACTGCTGGAGATCCGCGTCCCAGCGGCTCATGCGCCCCGCCCCCTCACGCCAGCAGCCGGCCGGCCGCCTCGGCGACCGCCGCCGCCGAGGCCAGGCCGCCGACGGCCGTGGCTCCACTGCCCAGCAGGGCCCGCAGCCGCACCAGGCGGCCGCGCTGCGTGCGGCCCGTGCGGCGCGCCTCGGCCTCCAGGCCCGCGAGCTCGTCGCCGACGGCGTCGACGCCGTCGCCCTCGGAGCGGGCGAGCAGGGGCAGTTGCGCGCGCAGCGCCGTGACGGCCTCCAGCAGTTCGGGGGTGACGGCCAGCAGGTCGCGGGAGGCGTCGAGGGCCCGGGCCTCCCGGCCCGCCGCGACCGCACCGCCGGTGAGCTCGCCGACGGCGATGCCGCCGTCGTTGGGCGTCTCCGCCGGCACCCGGGCTAACCCGGTCCCGGCGTGGGCCTCCTGCGCGGCCCGCTCGGCACGGTTCTCGGCGCGGGCCCGCTCCCCGGCGGCGACGGCGCCGCCCGTCATGCGCCCGATGGCGATCCCGCCGCCGGCGCCGTTCCCGTTGCCGCTCCTGTTCCCGTACGCGCTCCCGTTCGCATTCCCGTTCGCATTCCCGTTGGCATTCCCGTTGGCGTTCCCGTGCGCGTCGTCCTTGCGGTCCGTCATGATCCCCCGTCCTTCGCGGTGTTCTTCGCCTGCGCGCCGCTGCCCGCGGCCACGGCGCCGCCGCTCATCGAGCCGATGAAGACGCCGCCCTCGCTGACCTGCACGATCTGCTGCTCGAACTGGTCGGTCTCGTAGCCCTGCGAGCGCAGGGCGTCCCGCACGCCGCTCGCGATCCGGTCCTGGACCGTCTTCACGTAGCGGCTGATGTCCATCTCCTGGAACAGCGAGACGGAGTGCACCCCGGCGATCTCCCGCACCGACACGGCCGGCCCGTCCGGGACCGCGCGGCGCGGGTCGGCCAGCCAGGTGCGGAAACCGGCGACGGCCGTGCGGACCGCCGAGACGGCGGACGCGAAGCCGGCGGCGGGCGCCGACAGCAGGGCGCGGGCGCCGTCACGCAGGATGTCGTCCTCGCCGCGGGAGGCGATCACGTCCACCGCGCGGAACTCCGGCTTGACCGGCATGAGCACGTGCGGCACGACCTCCAGCACCAGCATGCCGCCCTGGGTGTGCACCCGGACCAGCACGGAGACGACGACCTGCTCGTCCCAGGCG
This sequence comes from Streptomyces sp. URMC 127, assembly GCF_051386535.1. NCBI lineage: Bacteria > Bacillati > Actinomycetota > Actinomycetes > Kitasatosporales > Streptomycetaceae > Streptomyces > Streptomyces sp. URMC 127. The sequence goes on along the minus strand of NZ_JBPQTW010000100.1, from coordinate 12,904 downwards.
CCCACGCGGACCCGCAGGAAGTAGCGGCGCGCCTCGCCGCCCTCGTCCACGGCCTCGCTCAGGTGCTGCCGGACGACGGGGTCCTCGTAGCGGACCTCGGGCCGGTACGGGCCCACCGGCAGGTAGACGAACTCCTCGACCTCCAGGTCCTTGAGCCGGTCGCGGCTGGTCGCGGCGGCGGAGTCGCGCAGCGCCTCCAGGCGGGGCCGGATCAGATCGACGACGGCGCGCGCGGTGAACGGCGGCCGCCGGCCGTCCTTCCCGCCCTTCTCTGCGTCCTTGGGCTTGAGTTCCAGGACGAACGACCACGGCTCGTACGGGCGTCCCATGCCGACGAACGGGCGGGAGGGGTCGTAGATGGTCAGCCCCGCGTACTGCTCGCGGTCGATCGCCGCCGCGATGCGGCGGTGGTGGCGCGAGCGCGGCACCGCGCGGGGGTGCCGGGCGAAGGCCTCGCGCCCGAGCTCCAGGCGCATCACGGAGGCGACCCGCGACCGGTGCATCCACACCGGCAGGACGAGGAGCAGCGGGAAGAGCACGGCCGTCCAGCTGCCCACGCCCTCGATCAGGGCGGCGACGACCGCGATCCAGTAGGCGAGCTGCAGCACCGGCGGCCCGACCGCCCGCAGCGCGCGCAGCGAGGCCTTGCCCTTGAGGGCCCGGCGCAGGGTGGACTTGTCGACGGCGTAGACGGCGCTCCCGCGGCCGGCGGCGGCCTGCCCGGCCCAGTGCACCACGCACACCATGGCGTAGATCCCCGCCCACGGAAGCGGAGCCTCCGGGAGGCTGCCCGTCTCGGTCACGAACCCGGAGACGAAGAACGCGGCCCACAGGCCGCCCAGCAGCACCGCCGTGAGCACGTCCTGCGAGCGCGCCCGCAGCGCGTGGGTGAGCACCGGCACGACGTCGATGCCGAGCGACGGCGCGATCGGCCGTTCCTCGTGCTCCACCAGTTCCTCGATCACGCGCCGGCGGAAGTCGAGGTCGAGATACGCCCCCGCGCAGAGCAGGCGGGTGGCTTCACTGCACATGTCCGGCCTGCCGCTACCGGCCGTTCTCACCGGCGCGGCCGGCTTGGCCTGATCGGTTCTTGCGGAACCTGCGGATAATGTCATGAACTCTCCGATCGTCGAACTCACCTGCGAATATGCAGGAGTTGACGGTTTTTCGGAGAACTCACAATAAGCCAATCCACTTTCCGGCGACCCCCACTTGCACCCGGATAACGGACCGAAAACCGCCCCCGTACGGGCGTACGTTCGTACCTCCGTGCGCAAAAACGGGGATGCCCCCGGCAGCAGCTGCTGCCGGGGGCACCCCCGTCGAAGGATCCGGTCCGTCCGGGCCGGTCCGGTCCCGTCCGGGATCAGATGAGGCCGAGGCCGCGGACCGCGTCGCGCTCCTCCGTGAGCTCCTTGACCGAGGCGTCGATGCGGGCGCGGGAGAACTCGTTGATCTCCAGGCCCTGGACGATCTCGTACTTGCCGTCCTTGCAGGTGACCGGGAAGGAGGAGATCAGGCCCTCCGGGACGCCGTAGGAGCCGTCCGACGGGATGCCCATGGAGGTCCAGTCGCCCTCGGCGGTGCCGTTGACCCACGTGTGGACGTGGTCGATGGCGGCGTTGGCCGCCGAGGCGGCCGAGGACGCGCCGCGGGCCTCGATGATGGCCGCGCCGCGCTTGGCGACGGTCGGGATGAAGTCGTCCGCCAGCCACTGCTCGTCGTTGACGATCTCCGCGGCGTTCTTGCCCGCCACCTCGGCGTGGAAGATGTCCGGGTACTGGGTGGCGGAGTGGTTGCCCCAGATCGTCAGGCGCTTGATGTCGGCGACGGAGGCGCCCGTCTTCTTCGCCAGCTGCGAGATCGCGCGGTTGTGGTCCAGGCGGGTCATCGCGGTGAAGCGCTCGGCCGGGACGTCCGGCGCGGCGGCCTGGGCGATGAGCGCGTTGGTGTTGGCCGGGTTGCCGACGACGAGGACCTTGATGTCGTCCGCGGCGTGGTCGTTGATGGCCTTGCCCTGCGGCTTGAAGATGCCTCCGTTGGCCTCCAGCAGGTCACCGCGCTCCATGCCCTTGGTGCGCGGGCGGGCGCCGACCAGCAGCGCGACGTTCGCGCCCGCGAAGGCGACGTTCGGGTCGTCGGTGATGTCGATGCCGCGCAGCAGCGGGAAGGCGCAGTCGTCGAGCTCCATGGCGGTGCCCTCGGCGGCCTTCAGGCCCTGCGGGATCTCCAGCAGGCGCAGCTTGACCGGCACGTCCGCGCCGAGGAGCTGACCGGAGGCGATGCGGAAGAGCAGCGCGTAGCCGATCTGGCCGGCTGCACCGGTGACGGTGACATTGACGGGAGTGCGGGTCATGGCGATCTCCTGCTGCGAACTGGGGTGGGTGTCCCTGCCCATGATGTTCGGATCTCTCTCGGTATCAAGAGATCCGGCGTCAGGCTATCCGACCCGGCACCCTCCGAACCCCCGGGCGGGTGTGGGACGCCTCACCGTGGCGTCCCCGGGCCCTCGCCGTGGCGTCCCCGGGCCCTCGCCGTGGCCTCGCCGGGCCCTCGTCACGGCGGTGACGCCCTAGCCCGCCGCGGGCGTCCCGCGAGGGACCGTGCAGCCCTTCGCGCCCGTCGTCAGCGTCGCGCAGGCCTTCGCCTTGCCCGGCCCCGTCACCGCCACCATCGGGGTGTAGCCGTCGGCGTCGCGCGTGACCTTGCCGGTCTCGGAGCGGGCCGGCGTGCCGCCGTCCGCGGCCGCGTCTATCCGGACGGCGTCGCCCGGGACGGCCTGCGTTATGCGCGCCCAGGCCGCGCCGCAGACCTGGCTGTAGCGGACCTCGACGTACGACGTGCCGACGGTCGCGGAGCCGGTGGTCGTCGCCCGGCCGCCGCCGCACCCCATGGCCTCGGGGTCCTTGCCGCCGCACTCCGCGCCCGTGCACTTCACCCCGGCGGGCAGGACGGCCGAGGGCGAGACGCGCGGCGCGACCGGCCCGGAACCGGAATCCGTGCCGTCGCCCACGCCCAGCAGCAGGACGGCAGCGGCGACGACGAGCAGGGCCCCCACGACGCCGGTGACGAAGAGGGCCGCCCGGCGGCGCGGCCCTGGGCCGTCGGCCGGGATGGCGTTCGCGCGGTAGTCGGGCGGCTGCGGCGACCGCGGGACGGGCTGCGGCCGCGGGGCCGGACCGGAAGGACCGGAGGACTCGGGAGGGCCGGATGGGCCGGATGGGCCGGATGGACCTGATGGGCCGGGAGAGCCGGAGGAGCCGGAAGGGACTGAGGGTCCCGGAGATCTGGAAGAGCCGGAAGCCCCCGCCGCGCCCGAAGCGCTCTCCTCCGCCGTCGCCCGCCGCACCGGCTCGTGGCACAGCGGCTCCGACATGACCGCCCCCGGCTGCCCGGCCGCCCGCGCGACGCCCCGCACCCCGCCCTGCGCGACGGCCTGCGCCTCGTCACCCGGCGGCGGGCCGAACTCGCCCAGCGCCGCCCGCGCCCGGGCGATCCGCGCCGACTCCACCGTGGAGTCGTGCCGCAGCTCGCTCCGGCTCCACGCCCGCTCGGCGAGCTCCCACATCGTGCTCAGATGGACCACGTCGGTCCCGGTCGCCTCCGCGAGCGCCTCGGCCGCCCCCAGCGGCGGCAGCAGCCGCCCGCCGAGATAGCGCTCCCACGACGTCTTGCTGTATCCCGTGCGGTCCGCGACGGCCCCGATGCTCAGCCCGCTGCGCTCCACGAGTCTGCGCAGCTGTTCGGTGAATTCGCGTACTTCCGGGTCGAGTTCCTCCGGTAGCGCCCTCCAGCGAGGCATTGCACTCCCCTGTCCCCCGATGCGTACGGGTGGTCGTCCCGTTCCGTGTGACCCCTGCCGTGACGTGCCGTGGCGCGGCGCCCCTTCCGCAGCCCCGGTGCCGGCTACCCCCCAGTGCTGGCTACCCAGAAGGGATGCCGCATTCCAGCATGACAGTTCCCCCGGGCGGGGCGCATCGTGGCATTTGGGTTAATCGGGGTCCCCGCTGTACGCCCTTGTCACATCTGCTGCACAACTGATACGCGACGGCTAACTCGTCCCGGATCCGTCACCTCCCGGCCACAACGGGCTTGAAGATCTTGAAGCCGGATCATCAGTTCAAGATCCTCTTACCCGGGCGGTGGCCGGTCCTCCCACGGGGGTGGAGGACCGGTCACCGCGGCCGCTCACACGACCGCCGGCTCCAGCTTCCGCCGCAGGTTCGCCTCCAGGGCCGCGAGGAACTCCTCGGTCGTCAGCCAGGGCGTCTCCGGCCCGGCCAGCTGCGCCAGGTCCTTGGTCATCCGCCCGCCCTCGACGGTCTCGACGCACGCCCGCTCCAGCGCCTCCGCGAAGGCGGTGACCTCGGGCGTGCCGTCCAGCCTGCCGCGGTGGGCCAGGGCCCGGGCCCAGGCGAAGACCGAGGCGACGGGGTTGGTGGAGGTCGGCTTGCCCTGCTGGTGCCGGCGGTAGTGGCGGGTGACGGTGCCGTGCGCGGCCTCGGCCTCCAGCGTGCGGCCGTCGGGCGACATCAGCACCGAGGTCATCAGGCCGAGCGAGCCGAAGCCCTGGGCGATGGTGTCGGACTGGACGTCACCGTCGTAGTTCTTACAGGCCCACACGTAGCCGCCGGGCCACTTCAGCGCGCACGCGACCATGTCGTCGATCAGACGGTGCTCGTACGTCAGTCCGGCCCGCTCGAAGTCCGCCCGGAACTCGGTGTCGAAGACCTCCTGGAAGAGGTCCTTGAACCGGCCGTCGTACTTCTTCAGGATCGTGTTCTTGGTGGACATGTAGACGGGGTAGCCGCGGTCCAGGCCGTAGCGGAACGAGGCGCGCGCGAAGTCGCGGATGGACGCGTCCAGGTTGTACATCGACAGGGCGACCCCGGGGCCGGGGAACGCGCAGACCTCCAGCTCCACGGGCTCGGAACCGTCCGCCGGGGTGAAGGTCATGGTGAGCGTGCCCGCGCCGGGCACCTTCAGGTCGGTCGCGCGGTACTGGTCGCCGAACGCGTGGCGGCCGATGACGATCGGCTTCGTCCAGCCGGGGACGAGCCGCGGCACGTTCGCCATGATGATCGGCTCGCGGAAGATCACGCCGCCGAGGATGTTGCGGATGGTGCCGTTGGGCGAGGGGTACATCGCCTTGAGGCCGAACTCCTCGACGCGCGCCTCGTCCGGCGTGATCGTCGCGCACTTCACTCCGACGCCGTGCTCCAGGATGGCGTGCGCGGCGTCGACGGTCACCTGGTCGCCGGTGGCGTCGCGGTGCTCGATGCCCAGGTCGAAGTAGCGCAGGTCGATGTCGAGGTGGGGCAGGATCAGCCGGTCCTTGATGAACCGCCAGATGATCCGGGTCATCTCGTCGCCGTCGAGCTCGACGACCGGGCCGACTACCTTGATCTTGGCCATGACGGGGACCGTCCCTCTCGCGGGCAGCAACGGCCCCTTCCCGCCGCGTGGGCGGGAAAGGGATCACCTCGTCAACAAGCTACTCGAAATCCGGCAAAGCCGGGCAAAAAGGGACACCCTGTCCGGGGTCGTGAAGCCCTGGGCCGTAAAGCCCTGGGCCGTCAGCCCTAGACCGTGAAGTGGAGGATGTCCTCCAGGAACGGCACCTTCAGCCACGCGTGCGGCTGCGCCATCAGGGACAGCAGCAGGATCGCCGCCCCCAGCCCGCCGTACGTGATCATGTCCGTGAACCGGGACCGCACGGCCAGCATGCCCACGGACGGCAGGGCCCAGCGGAGCACCGCGCCGCCGATCATCGCCAGCCCGATCAGCAGCGTCCCGACCCGGAACGCGTCGAAGGCGACGACCAGCAGCCCCAGGCCCGTCACGCCCATGACCGCCAGCAGCGGCCACTGGCGCGCCGGCGCCGGAGCGTCCCCGGGCGCGGCGCGGCCGCCGCCCTCGGGGCGGGCGGTGTCCCGCGTGAGCTGGAAGCGGCGCCCCCGGCCCGCGCCGGGCTCCCGGCCCGCCCCCGGCTCCTTGCCCGCGCCGGGCTCCGCCGCCGCGCCCGGCCCCTTCTCAGCCCGCATTGCCGCCGCCGGCGCCCCGCTCCGCGGCCTCCACCACGTTCACCAGCAGCAGGGCGCGGGTCATCGGGCCGACGCCGCCCGGGTTCGGGGAGACCCAGCCGGCGACCTTGGCGACCGCCGGGTCCACGTCACCCATGATCTTGCCGTCGCCGTCGCGGCTGACGCCGACGTCGAGCACGGCCGCACCGGGCTTGACGTCCTCCGGCTTGATCAGGTGGCCCACGCCCGCCGCGGCGACGATGATGTCGGCCTGGCGCAGCTGCGCGGAGAGGTCACGGGTGCCGGTGTGGCAGAGGGTGACCGTGGCGTTCTCGGTGCGGCGGGTCATCAGCAGGCCGATCGAGCGGCCGACGGTGATGCCGCGGCCGACGACGACGACGTGCGCGCCGTTGAGCTCCACGCCGTGGCGGCGCAGCAGCTCGATGATGCCGTTGGGGGTGCAGGGCAGCGGGCCGGGCTCGTTGAGGACCAGTCGGCCGAGGCTCATCGGGTGCAGGCCGTCGGCGTCCTTCGCCGGGTCCATCAGCTCCAGGACGCGGTTGGTGTCGATGCCCTTGGGGAGGGGGAGTTGGACGATGTAGCCGGTGCACTCGGGGTTGTCGTTGAGCTCGCGGACGACCGCCTCGATCTCCTCCTGCGTGGCCGTGTCCGGCAGTTCGCGCTGGATCGACGCGATGCCGACCTCGGCACAGTCGCGGTGCTTGCCCGCCACGTACCACTTGCTGCCGGGGTCGTCGCCGACGAGGAGGGTGCCGAGACCGGGCTGCACGCCGCGGGCCTTCAGCGCCTCCACGCGCGCCGTGAGTTCGGACTTGATCGCTGCTGCCGTGGCCTTGCCATCGAGAATCTGGGCGGTCATGGCCCCATCCTCCCGGATGGGGTGGCCATGGTTCCAATCAGGGCGGCCCGCAGTTGGTGACGAATTCGCACCGGTTATTCCCGGGAGCCCCTGCGGCCCCGCCGATACGGGTATCGGCTGGACAAAAGTCACAGGCCCGATAACGATGATCCGCGTGCCGCGGGCGAAAACGGGGGCGAGCCGCCGACACAACTCTCCTCCGAATGCCCGCGCCGTCCCCGCACGACACCAACGGAGGAATTGGCCAGTCATGAGCTTCGGCGATCAGAACAACCCGTACGGCGCGCCCCAGCAGGCGCCCGGGTACGGCTATCCGCAGCAGCCCCAGGGCGCCCAGCCCGGCCAGCCGTACGCCGCCTACCCGCAGGCGCAGGGCGGCTACGCCGGTGCGCCGCAGGGCCCGCAGGTGATGCCGGGCATCACTAAGACGGCCCGCATCCTGCTGTACGTCATCGCCGCGGTCCATGTGGCTCTGGCCGGGATCTTCGGCGCTCTGATCGTCGCGATCAAGGACAAGGCCGACGAGGTCGGAACGGGCAAGAAGGTCACGACCGCGCAGGGCGACGAAGTCGATGTCGACAAGATGGTCGACGTGGGCAAGGGCGTCCTGGGCTTCTTCATCCTGCTCGCCCTGGTGTTCGCTGTTATCGGCATCATTCTCGCGGTGCGCTACGCCAAGGGTGGCAATGGCATCCGCGTCGGCTCGATCGTCTACGCGTCTTTCGGCATCATCGGTGGACTCCTGACCTCGTGGGCCTGGGGCCTCGGTCTGATCACGTTCATCCTGTCGATCCTGGTGATCGTCTTCGCGGCCAAGCAGGCTTCGGCCGACTGGTTCCGCCGCCCGCGCTTCTGACGCCGGCCCGGCCGCACCGGAGGCCCGTGTCCCGCACCGCGCGGGACACGGGCCTCCGGCTTTGCCTACTGGCGGCCCTAGTGGAAGAAGTGCCGCGTCCCCGTGAAGTACATCGTCACGCCCGCCGCCTTCGCGGCCTCCACGACCTGCTCGTCACGGACCGAACCGCCCGGCTGCACCACGGCCTTGACGCCCGCGGCCGTCAGCACCTCCAGCCCGTCCGGGAAGGGGAAGAACGCGTCGGAGGCGGCGTACGAGCCGCGCGCCCGCTCCTCGCCCGCCCGCTGCACCGCGAGCTTCGCGGAGTCGACGCGGTTGACCTGGCCCATGCCGACGCCGACGGTCGCGCCGTCCTTGGCCAGCAGGATCGCGTTGGACTTCACCGCGCGGCAGGCGCGCCAGGCGAAGGCCAGCTCGGCGAGCTCGGCGGCGGAGAGCGCCTCGCCCGTGGCGAGCGTCCAGTTGGCCGGGTCGTCGCCCTCGGCCTGGAGGCGGTCCTTCTCCTGCAGCAGCAGGCCGCCCTCGACCGGGCGGATCTCCTGCACCGCGCCCGGCGCGTCCGGGCAGCGCAGCACCCGGATGTTCTTCTTGCGGGCCAGGACCTCGACGGCGCCGTCCTCGTAGGCCGGGGCGACGATGACCTCGGTGAAGATCTCGGCGACCTGCTCGGCCATGGCGACCGACACGGGCCGGTTGACGGCGATGACGCCGCCGAACGCGGACAGCGGGTCGCAGGCGTGGGCCTTGCGGTGGGCCTCGGCGACGTCCGAACCGGTCGCGATGCCGCACGGGTTGGCGTGCTTGATGATCGCGACGCAGGGGTCGGTGTGGTCGTACGCCGCCCGGCGGGCCGCCTCGGTGTCCACGTAGTTGTTGTAGGACATCTCCTTGCCGTGCAGCTGCTCGGCGTGCGCGAGGCCCTTGCCCGTGCCGTCGGTGTAGAGGGCCGCGGGCTGGTGGGGGTTCTCGCCGTAGCGCAGGACGTTCGAGCGGGTGAAGGAGGCGCCGAGGAACCCGGGGAGGCCGCTGTCGTCCGCGGCCGCGTAGTCGGCGGCGAACCAGCTCGCGACGGCCACGTCGTACGCGGCGGTGTGCTGGAACGCCTCGGCGGCCAGGCGCTTGCGCTGCGCGAGGTCGAAGCCGCCGTCGGCGACGGCCTTGAGGACGTCCTGGTAGCGGCCGGGGCTGACGACGACGGCCACCGAGGGGTGGTTCTTGGCGGCGGCGCGGACCATCGAGGGGCCGCCGATGTCGATCTGCTCGACGCACTCGTCGGGCGAGGCGCCGGAGGCGACGGTCTCCCGGAACGGGTAGAGGTTGACGATCACCAGCTCGAAGGGGTCGACGCCCAGCCCGGCGAGCTGCTCGCGGTGCGCCTCCAGGCGCTGGTCGGCCAGGATGCCGGCGTGGACGCGCGGGTGCAGCGTCTTGACCCGGCCGTCCAGGCACTCGGGGAAGCCCGTCAGCTCCTCGACCTTGGTGACGGGGACGCCGGCCGCGGCGATCCGGCCGGCCGTGGAGCCGGTGGAGACGAGCTCGACACCGGCCTCGTGGAGGCCGCGGGCCAGCTCCTCCAGCCCGGTCTTGTCGTAGACGCTGACCAGCGCCCGGCGGATGGGCCGCTTCATACCTTCGGCGGTCACGGGATCCTTACCTTTCGTCCCTCTATGCGGTAGCCGTTGCGGGCCAGACGCCCCACGACATCGACGAGCAGCTCGCGCTCGACTTCCTTGATGCGCTCGTGCAGCGCGGATTCGTCGTCCTCGTCCCGGACCGCGACCACCCCCTGGGCGATGATCGGGCCGGTGTCGACGCCGTCGTCGACGAAGTGGACGGTGCACCCGGTCACCTTCACGCCGTACGCGAGGGCGTCGCGCACTCCGTGGGCGCCGGGAAAACTGGGCAGCAGGGCGGGGTGCGTGTTCACGATGCGCCCGCCGTAGCGCGCGAGGAACTCCTTCCCCACGATCTTCATAAAGCCGGCCGAGACGACCAGGTCCGGCGCGTGCGCCGCCGTGGCCTCGGTCAGCGCGCGGTCCCACGCCTCGCGCGAGGGGTGGTCCTTGACCCTGCAGACGAACGTGGGGATCCCGGCGCGCTCGGCCCGCTCCAGGCCGGCGATGCCGTCCCGGTCGGCGCCCACGGCCACGACCCGCGCGCCGTAGCCCTCCGGATCGGCGGCGATCGCGTCGAGCAGGGCCTGCAGGTTGGAGCCGGAGCCGGAGACGAGGACGACGAGGCGGGCGGGGGCGCGGGAGGCGGGGAGGCCACGGTGGGGCCCTTTCTCGCGGGCGGAAAGCGGTGTGCTGGCCGTATTGATGGCCGTACGGTGGACAGGGCCGTACGGTTTGTATGGTCGTACGAGACGAGGGTGCCGCGGAATACGGGGGACTCTACGAACCCGCCGACCGCCAGCAACGATACCGGCACACCGAACGGCCCCCGCGGGACGGGGGCGGCCGCGGAAGGTAGCGTCTGGAAGCAGTGCCCGGAAAACGCGGTGCCGCGTGCACGGAATCCGGGCGCGACGCCGTACGTTCGGAGTGCGGTGGACGACACAAGGGGAAGACACACTCCACATGCCGGACCGACGCCGTCACGCGGCTCACCGCCTCGCGCCGCCCGCTCCCGAGACCTCCGGGGGGCAGCGATGAGGCGCGCCCGCATGTCGCACGAGCGCCCCTCCGGCGCCTCGTCCCCCTCCCCGTCCCCCGACGAGCAGCGGGACAACCCCTTCGCTCCGCCGCCCGAGGGACAGCCCGACCGGCCGTGGCAGCCGCGCGAGCCGCAGCAGCGCCCGCAGGGCCGGGAAGGCGGCGAGGACGGCGAGGACGGCTCCGGCCAGGAGGATCCCGCGGGGCAGCAGCCCCCCGCGTGGGGCAGCCAGTGGAGCAGCCGGCAGCCCGGCCGCCACGACGGCGGCTTCGGCGGCGGCCCGGGCGGCCCCGCGGGCGGGCCCGGCGGCCCGGGCGGAGGCGGCGGCCTGCGCTGGGATCCCACGGACCCCGCCCAGCGGCGCGCCCGCTACGCCCTCCTCGCGGGCATGTGGGGCTTCTTCTTCGCGCTGTTCAGCATTCCGTACGTGGCCCTGCTGCTCGGCGCCCTCTCGCTCTACTGGGGCATCAGCTCCCTGCGCGCCAAGCCCCGGCCCAAGCGGACCGACCCCGACATCCCGGCGGGCCCGCCGACGCCCACGCCCGGCGCGTTCCGGCCGCAGACGACGGCGGCCGTGAGCGGCCTGGTGACGGGCGGGCTGGCGCTGGCCATCGTGGCGGCGACGTTCGCCTTCCGGATCGTCTACAGCGACTACTACACGTGCGTGGACGACGCCCTGACGCAGAGCTCGCAGCAGGCGTGCGAGCGGCACCTGCCGAAGCAGCTGAGGCCACTGCTGGTGGACCGGGACTAGGCGGCTTCTGTCCGCCGCCACGGCTCCGCACGGCGGACGCGCCACCGACGGTAGCCGGGCATTCCGCCGGACCCCCACCGTCGTGGCACTTCGCCGTTGCGGCGGGCATTTTTTGAGGGCCGACCGGCCCTCGGAACCGGTTCGGAACCGGGGCGACCGGCCCGCCGGGCCCGTACGTACAGCGCTCGGAGTCCCGGCTCAGGGCGGAGCCCCGGGGCTCAGCCGCGGTCCGGGCCCGCGTCGCGCGGTTCGAAGTCCGGTACGAGACCGCCCCCGGACTCCCGCAGCGCCGCCCACCGCACCTGGCGCGCCCGCGAGTCGTGCCAGGCCGGCACGACCGTCCCCGCCCGGGCCCGCTCGGGCCGGGCCCGGCGCCCGAACCAGCCCCGCCGCCCGGCCCGGGCCTCCGGCCCGCACGCGGCGGCCGGCGCCGCCGGGAAGGGCGCGGGCGCCGGCCGCACCGGCAGCGCCTCCACGGGCGTACGGGTGGCGAACGACAGCGTCGGCGTATCGGCGCAGGCACCCCGGACGGCCCGGGGCGTGCCGAAGCCCAGCCACGCCCCCACCGCCCGCGCGGCCCGCGCACCGGTCCACCAGCGCCCGCGCCCGCGCCGCTCGTGCCGCTCCGGACGCACCCGCCGGTGGGCGCCCGCCGGGACCCGTACGGACGCCGCTGGGCGCCCGGACAGCCGGGAGACCGCAGCCGCCGGGGAGACCTCGGCCAGGGCGACGGCGGCGCCTGCGGGCCGGACGGCAGCGACGGGCGCCGCCTGCCCAAGGGCCTCCGCCGGCTCCACCGGCATCCCGCCCAGCGCGATCCTCCGCCGCAGCCACCTCAGCACCAGCGCCCCCGGCACGCTCACGGCCGCCGTCCAGGCGAGGGCGGCCGCGCCGACGAGCCGGCAGGAGGGACCGAACGAGGCCAGCACGGACGCGCCGAGCGAGCCGCCCGCCGCGTAGGCCAGCAGAGTGACGACCAGCGCGCACAGGAGGGAGGCGAGGGCGGCGACGCCCGCGGTCTCGCCGGCCCCGGTCCGCGCGAGGTCCGCGGAGCGCCGCGGCACGGCGGCGTAGGCGACGGTCACGCCGGCCGCGAGGCTCACCGCCGCCGAGGCCGCCAGGGGCAGCGGCTCGGCGGGGCCCGGCGTGGGGAGGATCGCGAACAGCGGGAACGACGGCAGCAGCGGGTACGCGGTGATCCCGAGGGGCGCGACCGCTCCGGCCGTGCCGACGGCGAAGCCCGGCCCGAGCCCGTAGGCCGCCGCCCAGACCACGGCGTTGGGCAGCAGCGCGAGGCACAGCAGCAGCACCGCGGCGCGGCCCGACCAGGCCGCCGTGATCTGCAGGAGCGACTCGCGGGCGGCGCCCGCGTGGACGGCGAGGGAGCCCGCGAGGAGGACGGCGGCGCCGCTGAGCAGCACGACCGTGCCGGCCGTCGCCGCGCCGGCGGCCGCCGCGACCCGGTCCCGGGTGAACCAGCCGCGCAGCCGCGCGGGGACGGCGGCGAGCGCGCGGCGCACGAGCGGCGGCGGGGTGCCGAAGGGGCGGCCCAGGGCGGCCCACGCCCCGGCGGCCGCGGACGCGCCCGCGACGACCGGCACGTGCAGCAGGGCGCTCAGCGGCTCGACGCGGACGGGGCCGGAGGAGGCGTAGAGGACGGCGCCCACGGCGACGAGCAGGTAGCCGCCGAGGAGGGTCAGCAGGGCCCTGCGCGGCGCGGCCCGACCAGGCCGCCG
>NZ_JBPQTW010000099.1:0-24718 GCF_051386535.1 Streptomyces sp. URMC 127 | reverse complement strand
GCCCGGGCGTGGGGGGACGGGAGGGGCTGGGCGCGGAGGCGCTCGGCCGCGGGCCGGGGTCCTTGCCGGCCGAGCACTTCGCGCCGTTGATCCGGCAGTTGTCCGGGCCGGCGCCGGCCGGAGCGGTTCCGGCGGCGACGAAGCCGACGGTGACGGACGCGCCCGGGGCGATGGTCTTGTTCCAGCTCTCCGGTTCGACGGTGACGCTCCGGCCGCTGATGGTGTGCTTGCCGTTCCACAAGGACGTGATCTTCGTGCCCTCGGGGAGGTCGAACGTGAGCTTCCAGCCGGTCAGTTCCTTGCCCGTGCCGTTGGCGAGGACGTACTGCCCGGTGTAGCCGCCCGACCAGGAGCCGGTGGTGGAGAAGGCCGCGCCGACCGCCGTGGCCTGCGCGGTGCCGGTGAGGGTGAACGCGGCGACCGTCGCGATCGCCGCGGCGGCCCCGGCGCCGGCGAGTCTCGCCTTGCGGCTGACGCGCCGGCGGTGTGCGGAGGTTCCCATCGCATGCCTGCCTGTTCTCACTCGGGGGGTGGGTGCGTTCGGCACGCTAGCGAGAAGGAACCGGGCAATTCGCCCAACAACCGCCGGGGGCAGGCTTCTTATGGCCCTCTTAAGGAAGGCATGGGCAGGGGTTAATGCCGGGGCCGGGCGCCGCGCCGCATCCGGCGGCGCGGGCGGCGCCGCGGTCCGTTCGCTCCGGCCCCGCCCTGCAGAGCGAGCCACATCCGCACCTCCGTGCCGCCGAGCACCGACCGCCCGATCCGCACGTCGCCGCCCGTGGACTCCGCGACCCGCCGCACGATGTCCAGGCCGAGCCCTGTGGAGCCGGGGCCTCCGTCGCCGTGGCCGCGGCGCAGCGCGGCGTCGGGGTCCGGGATTCCTGGGCCCGCGTCGGAGACGAGGACGATCACGGCGTCGTCGCTGCGGTGCACGTCCACGGAGAAGGCGGTGCCTTCGGGGGTGTGCCGGAAGACGTTGCCGAGCATCGCGTCGAGCGCGGCGACGAGTTCGGGCCGGGCGACGGGCACGCGCGCGGTGGTGCCGACGCCGGCGAGGTCGGCGGTGCGCCCCTCGTCCTCGGCGAGGGCGGACCAGAACTCCATCCGCTCGCGGATGACTTCGCAGGCGTCGCAGCCGAGCGCCGGCCGCTCCTTGTGCTCGCCCTGCTCGCGGGCGGCGCGGATCAGCTGGTCGACCTCGCGTTCCAGCTGGGCGACGGCGGCGCGGGTCTGGTCGGCGGCGGGGCCGTCGCCGAGGGAGGCGGCGTTGAGGCGGAGGACGGTGAGCGGGGTGCGGAGGCGGTGCGAGAGGTCGGCGGCGAGCTCGCGCTCGTTGGCCAGCAACTGCACGATCTTGTCGGCCATGGAGTTGAACGCCACGGCCGCGGCGCGCAGTTCGGCCGGGCCGCCCTCGCGGACGCGCACGCCCAGCTTCCCCTCGCCCAGCTCGGCGGCGGCCCGCGCGAGCCGTTCCGCGGGGCGTACGAGGCGCAGGCCGAGGCGGTCGGCGAGGGCCACGGATCCGATGACCAGGCCGAGGCCCACGGCGGTGAGGATGGCCCAGGACGTGGTGACGCCGTTGCCGACCGCGCGGTGCGGCACGTAGACCTCGACGACCGCGAACTCGCCGGTGCTCAGGGCGGTCGGCTGCAGCAGGGCGTAGCCGCCGGGCACGGAGGTGACGGCGGAGCGGCCGCGGCGGGCGGTCTCGACGTCGCCCGGCTCGGCCCGGCTGCGGCCGATGCCGTAGGCGCCGCGGGGTCCGTCGTGCGGGCCGGGGCTCGTTTCCCGGTGCGCGGAGGCTTCGGCCGGGATGTGGACGGCCATGCGTTCCTCGCCGCCGGCCTGCGAGCTGGCGACGGCCCGTTCCAGCTGGTCGCGGTCGGTGGTGATGGCGAGCGCGGGCCGGATCTGGGCCGCCTGCCGTTCGGCGTCGGCGAAGGCGCGGTCGCGGGCCAGTTCCTTCACGACCAGTCCGAGGGGCACGGCGAAGGCCAGCACCACCATGACCGTGACGGCCAGCGACACCCTGACGAGCGCCCATCTCATGCCGGTTCCGCCGGGGGCTCCTCCAGCTTCACGCCGACGCCGCGGACGGTGTGCAGGTAGCGCGGGCTGGCGGCCGTCTCGCCGAGTTTGCGGCGCAGCCAGGACAGGTGCACGTCGATGGTCTGGTCGTCACCGTAGGACTGCTGCCACACCTCGGCGAGGAGTTCCTTGCGCGGCACGACGACGCCCGGCCGGCCGGCGAGGTAGGCGAGCAGGTCGAACTCGCGCCGCGTCAGGTCCAGGGCGCATCCGTCGAGTTCGGCGATCCGGCGCAGCGGGTCGACGGCCAGGCCGCCGACGCGCAGCGCTCCGGAAGGCGCCGGGTCGCCCGCGGCGGCGCCGCCCCTGCCGGTGCGGCGCAGGACGGCGGCCATGCGCGCGGTCAGGTGGGCCACGGAGAAGGGCTTGACGAGGTAGTCGTCGGCGCCGTCGGTGAGCAGCCGGATGATCTCCGCCTCGTCGTCGCGCGCGGTGGCGACGATGACGGGCACGTCGGTGATGCCGCGCAGCATCTTCAGGGCCTGCGCTCCGTCGAGGTCCGGCAGGCCGAGGTCGAGGATGACCAGGTCGAAGCCGACCTGGGCGACTTCGCGGAGCGCTTCGAGGGCGGTCCCGACGCTGCGTACGGTGTGCGCGGCCTCGGTCAGCTCCCGGATGAGGGCGGAGCGCACGAACGGATCGTCCTCGACTACGAGCAGTCTTGCCATGGGCGGCACCGTACGCCATACGGGTGAGGCACCATGAGGCAGGTGAGGCGAGGAATCATGCAGGCCCTGGCGTGGGCGCTGGCGACGGCCGCGGCGATGGCCGTGTCCTGGTACGGGGTGCGGACGGTGCTGGCGGGCACGGCCTACGAGCCGCCGCGGGCGCTCCCGATCTCCGGCACGACGCCGCCGCTGGAGCCGGCCGCGAGCGGGTCGGCTCCCTCGCCGAGCGCCCCGGTCCGGCCGTCGTCGTCCTCCTCGCCCGCTCCGAAGGGCGCCGCGACACGGTCCGGCACTCCGTCGGCTCCGCCGCCGGCGGGCGGCACGGGCGAGGTGAAGAGCTTCCCCGTCCGGGGCGGGCGGGCCGTCTTCGACCTGGGCGAGTCCTCGGCGGCCCTGGTTTCGGCGACGCCGGACGAGGGGTGGCGGATGCGCGTGTGGAAGCAGAGCGCGTGGATCCGGGTGGACTTCATGGCCGGTACGCGGACGACATCGCTGTTCGTCACCTGGAACGGTCATCCGCCGCAGGTGCAGACGGTGGAGAACTGAACGCGACGGCAGCGTCAGGCTGCCGGCTCGGGCAGGAACGCGGGGAACGCCTCCTCGGTCCACAGGACCCGGTCGCCGTCCCGGAGGGTCAGCTCCGCCTCGGTGTCGACCAGCAGCACCGCCGGGTGGGTCTCCTGCGGTGCGAGCCCGCGCCGCGGCAGGTCCGGCGCTGCGAAGCCCCGGCACGTCAAGCGCAGCGTCACGGCTTGCCGCCGTCCTTCGCCCACAGGGAGCGGACGTGGCCGAGGTGGCGGGCCATGCACTTCTCGGCGCCCTTGGCGTCGCCCGCGAGCATCAGCTCCAGCAGTTCGAGGTGTTCCTCGGCGGAGGGGATGAGGTCGCCCCGCTCGTCGAGCGCGGTCAGCCCGTACAGGCGCGAGCGCTTGCGCAGGTCGCCGACCGTCTCGACGAGGCGTTCGTTGCCGGAGAGGCCCAGCAGCGTGAGGTGGAACTGCCGGTCGGCTTCCAGGTAGCCGATGAGGTCGTGCTCGCGGGCGGCGCGCACGATCTCCTCGGCGACCGGGCGGAGCGCTTCGAGGTCCTCGCGCGCCGCGGTGCGGGTGATCCGCCCGGTCATGGGGACTTCGATGAGCGTGCGGATCTCGGTGTACTGGTCGAGGTCGCGCTCGTTGACCTCGGTGACGCGGAAGCCCTTGTTGCGGACCGGCTCGACCAGGCCCTCGCGGGCGAGGTCGAGCATGGCCTCGCGCACCGGCGTCGCGGAGATGCCGAAGTCCTCCGCGAGCTGCGGTGCGGAGTAGACCTCGCCGGGGCGGAGTTCGCCGGAGATGAGGGCGGCGCGCAGGGCGTGGGCGACCTGGTCGCGCAGCCGCTCGGTGGCGGTGATGAGGTTGCGCTGCGTGAGGTGGCCCATGGTGTCCCTTTCGTGCCCCGATGGACTGGACCACCAGCGTACAATGTCACATCTTGCTCAGGGGGCCAGGGTGTAGGTGCGGCTGGAGGTGTAGAAGTCCAGTGCGGCGCGGCCTTGTTCGCGGGGCCCGTGGCTGGAGGCCTTGGTGCCGCCGAAGGGCACGTGGAAGTCGGCGCCGGTGGACGGGGCGTTGATACGGATCATGCCGGTGTCGAGGTGGTCCAGGCCGTGCAGCACCGCCTCCAGGCCCGCGGTGTGCACGGACGTCACCAGCCCGTACGGGACGGCGTTGCTGAGGCGTACGGCGTGCTGCAGGTCGTCCGCGGGCAGCAGGGCGGCGACGGGGGCGAAGACCTCTTCGGTGAGCAGGCGGTGGCCGTCGGGCACCTTCTCGGCGAGGGCGGGGGCCGCGTACCAGCCCGGTCCCTCCGCCGCGCTGCCCGTGGCGAGGACGGAGACTCCGGACAGCGCCTGTTCGAAGCGGTCGCGCGCCCGGCCCGAGATGAGGGGGCCGCACACGGTCGCCGGGTCGGCGGGATCGCCGGCGGGCAGGGCGCGCAGCGCCTCCGCGAGGGCTTCGCGGAGCGGGTCGAGCGCGCTGCCGACGGCGATCACGCGGCTGGTGGCGGTGCACTTCTGCCCCGCGTAGCCGGCGATCGCGGCGGCGATGTGGGCGGCTGCCCGCTCGATGTCGGCGTCGGGCAGGACGATCGCCGCGTTCAGCCCGCCGGTCTCGGCCTGGACGGGGACGCCCCGCGCGGTGGCCGTCCGGGCGACGGCGCTGCCGACGGCCGTGGAGCCGGTGAAGGAGACCACGTCGGCGGACGCGACGACGGCCCCGCCTTCCACGGCGCCGCCGGGCACCACGGTGAACACCCCGTCGGGCACCGCCGCCCGCACGAGTTCGGCCAGGCGCAGGGCACAGGCGGTGGCCTCGGGCGCCGGCTTGAGGACGACCGTGTTGCCCACGGCCAGGGCCGGTGCGGCCTTCCACGACGGGATGGCGAAGGGGAAGTTCCAGGGCGTGATCAGGCCGGCGACGCCGTGCGGGCGGCGGCGGGTCAGCAGCAGGCCGGGGCCGCCGGCCGGCTCGTGGACGGTGCCCGCGGCCTCGTAGGGGGCCTGGGCGTAGTACCGCCAGATCGCGGCGGTCCGGGCGGTCTCGGCCCGTGCTTCGGCGAGGGGCTTGCCCGTCTCGCGCACGGCGAGGGCGGCCAGTTCACCGGCCGCGGCCTCGACCGCGGAGGCGACGGCTGCGAGCGCCGCGGAGCGGGCGGCGGCACCGGCGCCCGCCCAGCCGGGGGCGGCGGCGCGGGCCCGGTCGACGGCCGCGGCCGCAGCGACGGCGCCGGGCGCGGCGATCTCGGTGACGACGTCGGAGGGGTCGGCCGGGTTGACGGAGGTGAAGGGGGTGGTCGGCTCGGCGGTCACAGGAGGAATCCTCCGGGGAAGGGGTCGTCGGGGTCGAGGAAGTACTGCGCGGTGCCGGTGATCCAGGCGCGTCCGGTGACGGCGGGCACGACCGCGGGGATGCCGGCGACCTGCGTCTCCCCCACCAGGCGGCCGGTGAACCGGGTGCCGATGAAGGACTCGTTGACGAAGTCGCGCTCCAGCGGCAGCGCGCCTCGGGCGTGCAGCTGTGCCATGCGGGCGGAGGTGCCGGTGCCGCAGGGGGACCGGTCGAACCAGCCGGGGTGGATGGCCATGGCGTGCCGGGAGCGGTGGGCGTCCGAGCCGGGGGCGGCGAGGTAGACGTGCTTGAGGCCGCTGATCTCAGGGCGTTCGGGGTGGACGGGCCGGTCCGGGGAGGCGTTGATCGCGTCCATGACGGCGAGCCCGGCGGCGAGCAGGTCGTCCTTGCGGGCGCGGTCGAAGGGCAGCCCGAGGGCGTCGAGTTCGACGAAGGCGTAGAAGTTGCCGCCGAAGGCGAGGTCGTAGGTGACCGTCCCGTACCCCGGCACGTCCGTCTTGCGGTCGAGGCCGGTGCAGAAGGAGGGCACGTTGGTGAGTGTGACGGCCTTGGCCGCGCCGCCTTCCACCTGGACGTCGGCGGTGATCAGGCCGGCCGGGGTGTCGAGGCGCACGGTGGTGACGGGTTCGCAGACGGGCACCATGCCGGTCTCGACGAGGACGGTCGCGACACCGATAGTGCCGTGCCCGCACATGGGCAGCAGCCCGGAGACCTCGATGTAGAGGACGCCGTAGTCCGCGTCGGGCCGGGTGGGGGGCTGGAGGATCGCGCCGCTCATGGCGGCGTGGCCGCGCGGCTCGTACATCAGGAGCGTGCGGACGTGGTCCATGCGCTCGGCGAAGTGGAGCCGGCGCTCGGCCATGGTGGCGCCGGGAATCACGCCGACGCCACCGGTGATGACGCGCGTGGGCATGCCTTCGGTGTGGGAGTCGACGGCATGGAAGACGTGACGGGTACGCACGGACGTCCTTCCGCTGGGTGGACGGGACAGCTGCCGGTACGGGTCAGTGGTGGCCGTCGGCGACGGCCTTCTCGGTGGCGGCGCGCACCGCGGCCCCGGCCTCGCCCGTGAGCGGCAGGCGCGGCGGGCGGGTGGGGCCGCCGTGGCGTCCGGCGAGGTCCATGGAGAGCTTGATGGCCTGCACGAACTCCGTGCGGGAGTCCCAGCGCAGCAGGGGGTGCAGCGAGCGGTAGAGCGGCAGGGCCGTCTGCAGGTCGCCGGCGACGGCGGCGCGGTAGAGCGCGGCGCAGGTGGCGGGGAAGGCGTTGGGGTAGCCGGCGATCCAGCCGGCGGCGCCGGCGACGGCGAGCTCCAGGAGGACGTCGTCGGCGCCGATGAGCAGGTCGAGTTCGGGGGCGAGTTCGGCGATCTCGTAGGCGCGCCTGACGTCCCCGGTGAACTCCTTGACGGCCACGATGCTGCCGTCGGCGTGCAGCCGGGCGAGCAGGCCGGGGGTGAGGTCGACCTTGGTGTCGATGGGGTTGTTGTAGGCGACGACGGGTATCCCGGCCCGGGCGACCTCCGCGTAGTGGGCGCGTACGGCCGGCTCGTCGGCGCGGTAGGCGTTGGGCGGGAGCAGCAGCACGGAGCCGCAGCCGGCTTCGGCGGCCTGCTCGGCCCAGCGGCGGGCCTCGGCGCTGCCGTAGGCGGCGACGCCGGGCATCACCCGGGCCGGGTCGCCGGCCGCTTCGACGGCGGTGCGCACGACGCGGGCGCGCTCGTCGGGGGTGAGGGTCTGGTACTCGCCGAGGGAGCCGTTGGGGACGACTCCGTCGCAGCCGTTGTCCAGGAGGTGGCGGACGTGGGCGGCGTAGGCGTCGTAGTCGACGGAGAGGTCCGCGCGCAGCGGGAGCGCGGTGGCGACCATGATGCCGCGCCAGGGGCGGTCGGTGGTCCAGGAGGCGCTGGAGGTGGCGGTCATGTCCGGGTCAGCCCTTCGTGTTGCGATCGGTCGGTGGTGCGGGGCCCGCCGGCCTGTCAGCCGGGGGTGCGGGTGGTGTCGTCGGGCAGGGCGGCGAGGGCCGCGAGCGGTACGGGCACGGCGAGCGGCCGGCGTTCGGCGGAGGGCGGCACGGTCCCCCGTGCCGTGCCGCCCTCCGCCGCGAGGCAGGCCACTGCCGGGCCGCACATGCGGCCCTGGCACCAGCCCATGCCGGCCCGGGTGAGGAGCTTGGCGGTGCGGGCGTCGCGGGCACCGAGGCCGCCGGCGGCCTCGCGGATGCTGCCGGCGGTCACCTCCTCGCAGCGGCAGACGTCGGTGTCGTCGGGGAGCCAGGCGGTCCAGCCGGGGCCGGGGGCGTGGGCGGCGGCCATGGCGTCGGCGAAGGCGCGCATGCGGTCCCGGCGGCGGGCCAGGCTCCGTGCGCGCGGGCCGCGGGTGAGGGCCGGGAGCCCGCGGAGCCGGGCGGCCACCGCGATGCCCGCGAGTTCGCCCTCGGTGCGGGCGAGTTGCCAGCCGCCGGTGCCGCCGGTCTCGCCCGCGGCCCACAGGCCGGGGACCGAGGTCTCCTGCAGGGCGTCCAGGGCGAGGGCGTACGTGCCGTCGGGGGTGCGGCGGGTCGAGCAGCCCAGGCTCGTGGCCAGCTCCGTCTGCGGCACGAGCCCGTGCCCGACGGCCAGCGCGTCGCAGGCGATGCGGCGGCCCGTGCCGGGCACGGGCCGCCAGGCGCGGTCGAGGCGGGAGACGGTGACGGCCTCGACGCGGTCGGTGCCGTGCACGGCGGTGACGGCGCTGCGGGTGCGCAGGGGTGTGCGGTGGCGCAGCAGCGCGGAGCCGTGGACGGCGGCTTCGAGGAGCTTGTGGGGGACGCCGGCGAGGGCGCGCGGCCTGCGGGCGTAGCCGAGGTAGCCGGAGGCCTCGACGACGGCGGGGACGCGGGCGCCGGCGGCGGCGAGCGAGGACGCGACGGCGAGCAGGAGGGGCCCGCTGCCCGCGACGACGATCCGCCGCCCGGGCAGGACGAGCCCGGACTTCAGCATGGCCTGGGCGCCGCCGGCGCCGACGACGCCGGGCAGGGTCCAGCCGGGGAAGGGCAGTTGCCGCTCGCAGGCTCCGGTCGCGAGGAGGACCGCGCGGGCCCGGACCCGGACGGGGGTGCCGTTGCGGGCGTCGGGGCCGGTGAGGGCGTGGACGGCCCATGTGCCGTCGGCGTCCTGCCGGGTGACGGTCCAGACGTGGTGGTGGGCGAGGTGGGTGACGCCGCTCTCCTCGAAGCGGCGGCGGAGGGCGGTGAAGGCGGCCCAGTCGTGGTGCAGGGCCTGCGGGCGCGCGGCGCGCAACCCGGGGGCCGGGTGGCGGAAGTACTGGCCTCCGGTCTGCGGTGCGGCGTCCAGGAGGGCGACGGACAGGCCGAGTTCGCGGGCGGCGACGGCTCCGGCGAGGCCGGCGGGGCCTGCGCCGATCACGGCGAGGTCGTACGGTCCGGCCGCTGCGGACGGTCCGGATGCTTCGTACGGTCCGGGTGCTTCGTACGGTCCGGATACGTCGGACGTCTCATGCGCCTCGTACGGCTCGGGCGCCTCGTGCGGTTCAGACGGTGAGCCCGGCATGGCCGTGTCCTTCCTGGGTGGTGATCGCGTCGCCGGGCTGTGCCGGCACGAGGCAGGCCCGGCGGTTGGGCTCGCCGTTGACCGTGGCGAGGCAGTCGTAGCACTGCCCGATGCCGCAGAAGGCGCCGCGCGGCCTGCCGCCGTTCCTGGTGGTGCGCCAGGCGAGGATGCCCGCGCCCCACAGGGCGGCGGCGACGGACTGCCCGGGCACGACGGTGACCGTACGGTCGTCGAAGGTGATCTCGAAGGGCGGCCCGGGGTCCGCGCCGGCGAGGTCGGCGGGGCTGCGGTCACGCGCCACGGCAGGGCTCCTTCGGCTGGGGTGGGGAAACGCGATGCGTGCGGGGACGGCGGGCGCTCATGCCGGCCCGAAGCGGTCGGGTCCGAAGGGCGCCAGGGGCACGGGAGGCAGCTCCTCGGTCAGAACGGCGGCGATGAGCACTCCCGTGGCCGGGGCGAGCCCGATGCCCGCGCCCTCGTGACCGCAGGCGTGCAGCAGCCCGGGAACGCGGGGGTCGGGACCGATGGCGGGCAGGTGGTCGGGCAGGTACGGGCGGAAGCCGGCGTAGGTGCGGACGGCCCGCACCCCGGCCAGCACCGGGAAGAGCGCCGTGGCCTGCGCGGCGAGGCGGCGGAGCGCCTCCACCGAGAGCGTGCGGTCGAAGCCGACCCGCTCGCGGCTCGCGCCGATGAGGACCGGGCCCGCCGGGGTGCCCTCCACCACCGCGGAGGTCTGCAGGGCGGCGGAGCCGCTGGCCACGTCGGCGACGTAGTCGGCCGCGTAGACCTTGTGCCGCACCACGCGCGGCAGCGGTTCGGTGACGAGGACGAAGCCGCGGCGGGGCAGCACGGGCAGGTGCGCTCCGGCGAGCCGGGCCACCTCGCCGCCCCAGGTGCCGGCGGCGTTGACGACGTAGGGGGCGTGCACGTCGCCGGCGGCCGTGCGGACGCCCCGCACTTCGCCGTGCGCGCCGGTGAGGACGGCGGTGACCTCTTCGCCGGTGCGCACCCGTGCGCCCGAGGCGCGCAGCAGGTGGGCGGCGGCGAGGGCGGGCTGGACCTGGGCGTCCTGCGGGTAGCGGAAGCCGCCGCCGAGCCCCGGTGCCAGGTGCGGCTCCAGCTCGCGCAGCCGGTCGGCGGGCACTTCCTCGGCCGTGACGCCCGCCTCGGCCTGGGCGGCGGCGAACTTCCGCAGCGCTGCCATGCCGCCGGCATCGGAGGCGACGACGAGGCCTCCCTTGGCCTCGTACTCGATGCCGGCCGGGAGCTCCCTTGCCAGCTCCCGCCACAACCGGGTGGAGAGCAGGGCCAGTTCGAGTTCGGGGCCGGGCTCCTTGTCGGAGACCAGGAGGTTGCCCTCGCCGGCGCCCGTGGTGCCGCCGGCGACGGGGCCGCGGTCGAGCACGGTGACGGAGAGGCCGGAGCGGGCGGCGTAGTAGGCACAGGCCGCGCCGACTACGCCCGCTCCGACGACGATGACGTCGCAGACGTCGCCGACGTCCGGTGAGTTGCTCAGGGACACGCCAGTAATATTTCACATTGCACTAGGCGCTGCCAAGAGCTGGTCCGGACCTGACCGCCCCCATCTCGCGTCAGCCGCCCAGGAGTTCGCCCATCCACGTCTCCACCGCGTCGGGCGTGCGCGGCAGGGCGTGCGACATCAGCTGCGCCCCGTCGGCGGTGATGAGCAGGTCGTCCTCGATGCGCACGCCGATGCCGCGGAGTTCGGCCGGCAGCGTCTCGTCGTCGGGCTGGAGGTAGAGGCCCGGCTCGACGGTGAGCACCTGCCCCTCCTCCAGGACGCCGTCGAGATACGCCTCCGCCCGCGCCTGGGCGCAGTCGTGGACGTCCAGGCCGAGCATGTGGCCGCTGCTGCACAGGGTGTACCGGCGGTGGAAGTCGCCCCCGGCGTGCTTGAGGACGCCCCATTCGGCGAGCCCTTCGGCGATGACCCGCATGCCCGCGCGGTGGAAGTCGCGGAAGCTCGCGCCGGGCTTGAGGGCGGCGATGCCCGCCTCCTGGGCGGCGAGAACGAGTTCGTAGACCTGCCGCTGGACGGGCGAGAAGCGTCCCGAGAGCGGCAGGGTGCGGGTGAGGTCGGCGGTGTAGAGGCTGTCGGTCTCCACGCCGGCGTCCAGGAGCAGGAGTTCGCGGCGGTCGAGCCGGCCCTCGTTGCGTATCCAGTGCAGGTAGCAGGCGTGCGCACCGGAGGCGGCGATGGTCTCGTAGCCGGTGCCGTTGCCCTCGGCCCGGGCGCGCAGGCCGAAGACGCCTTCGATCCACCGCTCGCCGCGCGGGTGGTCGAGGGCGCGGGGGATGGCGCGCACGACGTCCTCGAAGCCGGCGACGGTGTGGTCCACGGCCTGTTGCAGCTGCCCGATCTCCCAGACGTCCTTGACCAGCCGCAGTTCGCTGAGGGCGGTCGCCAGTGCGGCGTCGCGGGAGGCGTCGCGGCCCGGCGGCACCTTGCCGTAGGCGTCCAGGTGCTCGCAGCGGATGCCGGTCATGCGCTCGGCCTCGCCGAGGTCGGGGCGGCGGCCGACCCAGAACTCGCCGTAGCGGCGGTCGCGGTAGAGCTCGGTGCCGTTGCGGGGCGAGCGCGGCCGCGCGTAGAGCACCGCCTCGTGCCCGTGCGGGCCGTCGGGCTCCATGACCAGGACGTGGCCGGCCTGTTCCTCGCCGCTGAGTCCGGTCAGCCAGACGTAGGCGCTGTGCGGCCGGAAGCGGTAGTCGGTGTCGTTGGAGCGTACGGCGAGCTCACCGGCGGGAATGACCAGGCGCTCGCCGGGGAAGCGCGCGGAGAGCTTCGCCCTGCGCACCGCGGTGAGGTCCGCGACGGGCAGCCGGATGTCACCGGGCAGCGGGGTGGGCGCCCAGTTGCCCGCCATGAAGGCCGGGAACGCGTCGGAGACGGGCAGATCGTGGCTCGCCGTGCGGATCGCTCCGGCTTCGGCTTCCTTCACGGGGTGTCCTCCTCGGGCACGGGTGGATAACGGAACCACCGCAAGTCGAAGGCAAGTTGCCTGACGTCTTGTCAGTGCAATTTCACATTACTATGTTACGGGTCACATTTCAGCCTCGGGCTGCTCGACCGTTCACGGAGTGACCACTGATGAACAAGCGCACGGGTACTGCCCTGGCCGCCGCGGCAGCGGCCGCCATCACCCTCGGGGCGGCCGGCTGTTCCGGCGGAACGCAGCCCGCGGGCAGCGAGCGGGCCGCCGTCCACGAGGGCACGGTGATCGGCGGCACCCCGCGGAAGGGCGGCACCCTCACCGTCCTGTCCGACCAGGACTTCGCCCACCTCGACCCGGCCCGCAACTGGGTCATGAACGCCATGGACTTCGGCACCCGGCTGCTCTACCGCACGCTGGTGACGTACAAGGCCGCGCCCGGCAAGCAGGGCGGCGAGCTGACCCCCGACCTGGCCACCGGCCTCGGCACGCCCTCCGCCGACGCCCGGACCTGGACGTTCCGCCTCAAGGAGGGGCTGAAGTACGAGGACGGCTCGCCCGTCACCGCGCAGGACGTCAAGTACAACGTCGAGCGGTCCTTCTCCCCCGACCTGCCCGGCGGCGCCGACTACGCCGCGCGCTACCTCGCCGGCGCCGAGCACTACCGCGGCCCGGCGGGCGGCGAGCACCTGGACTCGGTGCGGACCCCGGACGACCGCACCATCGTCTTCGAACTGCGCAAGCCCTTCGCCGAGTTCCCCTACGCCACCGTCATGCCCACGTTCGCGCCCGTGCCGAAGGCGCGGGACACCGGCCCCCGGTACGACAACCGCCCGTTCTCCTCCGGCCCGTACAAGATCGAGTCCTACGCGCGCGGCAAGAAGCTCGTCCTCGTCCGCAACGACCACTGGGACCCGGCGACGGACGACGTGCGCAAGGCGTACCCGGACCGGCTCGTCGTCGTCATGGGCCTGAAGGCCAACCAGATCGACGACCGGCTCACGGAGAGCCGCGGCCCGGACGCCTCCGCCGTCTCCTGGGGCGCCCTGCGGCCCGAGAGCGGCGCCAAGGTGCTGCCCGACGCGAAGGTCAGGCAGCGGCTCATCGCCGAGTCCACCAACTGCACCGACATGATCCAGATGCACACCGGCCGCGCCCCGTTCGACGACGTCCGCGTCCGCCGGGCCGTGCAGTACGCCCTCGACCGGGACGCCGTCCTGACCGCCTCCGGCGGCCCCGCCTTCAACGACCCCTCGACCGCGTACATGCCGGCCTCCCTCTTCGGCGGCAAGCAGCCCGACACCCTCGGGATCCCCGTCGAGGGAGACACGAAGAAGGCCCGGCAGCTCCTGAAGGAGGCCGGCAGACCGGACGGATTCACCACCGCGATGACCGTCTCGACCGGGGACAAGGGCCGGGCCGAGGCGATACAGCAGTCCCTCGCCGGAGCCGGCATCAAGGTCACCATCGAGGCGGTCGACCCGTCCGCGTTCTACGCCACCATCGGCGACACCGCGCACCGCACCGACCTGGTGTACACCGGCTGGTGCCCCGACTACCCCTCGGGCTCCACCTTCCTGCCCTTCGTCTTCGACGGCCGCTTCATCAAGGAGCGGGGCAACTCCGGCAACCACTCCCTGTTCCGCGACGACGCGACGATGAAGCGGATGGACGAGATCGCGGCCATGACCGACACCGGTGAGGCCGCCCGCGCCTGGCAGCGGCTCGACGGCGAGATCCTCGCGCAGGCGCCCGCCGTGCCCGTCCTCGTCCGGCGCTGGCCGCTCGTCCTCGGCAGCAACGTCGCCGGGGCGTACGGGCACACGTCCTTCGGCGGCCAGCTCGACTACGCGACGGCCGGTCTCAAAGACCCCGCGAAGAGCAGGAGCTGAGGCCCGCCATGACCGCCACCGCCACCGCGTCACCCCCGGCCGAAGCCCCCGCGGGCAGCGGCCCCTGGCAACTCGCCCTCGCCGAGCTGCGCCGCCGCGCCTCCGTCAAGGTCTCCCTCGCCGTCGTCGCGCTCTTCCTGCTCATGGCCGCGGGCGCCCCGCTGCTGAGCGCGCTCGCCGGCCGGTCGCCCGACGCGTTCGACAAGACCGCCGTCGACCCCTACCTCGGCGGCCGGCCCCTCGGCCCGCTCGGCGGCATCTCCGCCCGCCACTGGCTCGGCGTCGAACCCATCACCGGCCGCGACCTGTTCGCCCGTGTCGTGCACGGCGCGCAGGTCTCCCTCCTCATCGCCCTGACCGCCACCGCGATCGTCGTCGTCGCCGGCACCGCCGCCGGCATCGCGGCGGGCTACTTCGGCGGCCGCACCGACGCCGTGCTCTCCCGCCTGATGGACCTCACCATGTCCTTCCCCTCCCTCATCTTCATGATCGCCATGCTGTCGGTGGCCCGGGACGTCAACCGCATCGTGCTGATGACCGCCGTCATCGGCCTGTTCGGCTGGCCCGGCATCGCCCGCGTCGTGCGCGGCCAGACCCTCTCGCTCAAGCACCGCGAGTACGTCGACGCCGCCCGCCTCTCCGGCGCGGGCCCCTGGCGCGTCCTCACCCGCGCCGTCCTCCCCGGCGTCGCGGGGCCCGTCATCGCGTACACCACCCTGCTCGTACCCGGCATGATCGCCACCGAGGCCGCCCTGAGCTACCTGGGCGTCGGCGTCCGCCCGCCCACCCCCTCCTGGGGCCAGATGATCGCCGACAGCGTCGCCTTCTACGACACCGACCCCATGTACTTCGTCATCCCGAGCACCTGCCTGTTCCTGACCGTGCTCGCCTTCACCCTGCTCGGCGACGCGCTGCGCGACGTCCTCGACCCCAGGAGCGCCCGCGCATGATCCCCTACCTCGGCCGCCGGCTCCTCGCCGTCGCCGCCGTCCTCCTCGCCGTGGCCGCCGTCACCTTCACCATCTTCTACGTCCTGCCCTCCGACCCCGCGGCCGCCGCCTGCGGCAAGTCGTGCAGCGTGGAGCGGCTGGCCGCGATCCGCGCCCACATGGGCCTGGACCGGCCGCTGTGGCGGCAGTTCGCCGACTTCGTCACCGGCGTCTTCACCGGCCGCACCATGGGCAGCGGCCGGTACGCCCTGCACTGCGCCTTCCCGTGCCTCGGCTACTCCTACGAGAACTCCGAGGCCGTCTGGGACCTGCTCATGGACCGGCTGCCCGTCTCCGCCTCCCTGGCGCTGGGCGCGTCCGTGCTGTGGCTGCTCCTCGGCCTGGGCGCCGGAGTCACCGCCGCCCTGCGCAAGGACACCCTCACCGACCGCGCCCTGATGACCGGCGCCGTCGCCGCGGCCTCCCTGCCGGTCTACTTCACCTCGATGATGCTGATCTACGGCATCGTCCGCACGGCCGGCCTGCTGCCCTACCCGCAGTACGTGCCCTTCACCGGCGATCCCGTGCACTGGGCCTCCAACCTGCTCCTGCCCTGGCTCGCGCTGGCCGTGCTCTACGCCGCCATGTACGCGCGCCAGAGCCGCAACTCGATGATCGAGACGATGGCGGAGCCGTACATCCGCACCGCCCGCGCCAAGGGCCTCCCGCGCCGCACCGTCGTCGTCAAGCACGGGCTGCGGGCGGGCATGACCCCCGTCCTCACGCTCTTCGGCATGGACCTGGGCGGGCTGCTGGCGGGCGCGGTCATCACCGAGTCCATCTTCGGGCTGCCGGGCATCGGCCGCCTCTTCTACGGTGCGCTGTCCACCGGCGACCAGCCGGTCGTCCTGGGCGTCACGCTGCTGGCGGCCGCGTTCATCGTCGTCGCCAACCTGGCCGTCGACCTGCTCTACGCCGTCGCCGACCCGCGAGTGAGGTACTGATGGCCGCCACCCCGCACCACCGTCCCCTGCTGTCCGTCGCGGACCTCACGGTCACCTTCCCCACCCGGCGCGGGCCCGTACGGGCGGTGGACTCCCTGTCCTTCGCGGTGGACAGCGGCCGGACGCTCGGCATCGTCGGCGAGTCCGGCTCCGGCAAGTCGGCCGCTTCCCTGGCCGTGCTGGGCCTGCACACCGGCGCCCGCGTCACCGGCTCCGTCCGGCTCGGCGGCCGCGAGCTGACCGGCCTGCCCGAGCGCGAGCTGAGGCGGCTGCGCGGCCGCCGCATGGCGATGGTCTTCCAGGACCCGCTGTCCGGCCTCCACCCGTACTACACGGTGGGCGAGCAGATCGCCGAGCACCACCGCGCCCACTTCGGCTCCCGCCGCGCGGCGGCCCGCAGGCGGGCCGCCGAGATGCTCGGCGAGGTCGGCATCCCCGAGCCCGCGCGGCGCGCGGGCGAGTACCCGCACCAGTTCTCCGGCGGCATGCGCCAGCGCGTGATGATCGCCATGGCGCTCGCCTGCGAACCCGAGCTGCTCATCGCCGACGAACCGACCACCGCCCTCGACGTCACCGTCCAGGCCCAGATCCTGGAGCTGATCGCCCGCCTGCAGGAGCAGCGCGGGCTCGCCGTCGTCCTGATCACGCACGACCTCGGCGTCGTCGCGCGCGTCGCCCATGAAGTGCTGGTGATGTACGGCGGCAGGGCGGCCGAACAGGCCCCGGTGGACGAACTGTTCGCCGCGCCCGCCCACCCCTACACGCGCGGCCTGCTCGACTCGCTGCCCCGGCTCGACGACGGCGACGACGTGCCGCTGCGGGTCATCCCCGGCAGCCCGCCCTCGCTGCTGGACCCGGCGCCGGGGTGCGCGTTCGCGCCGCGCTGCCCGCGCGCGGCGGCCGCGGCGCCGGAGGAGCGCACGCGCTGCGAGATGACCAGGCCCGAAACGCGCTCCGCCGGGGGCCGCCTGGTCGCCTGCCACCTGTCCCCGTACGCCACCGCCCGTCCCCGGGGAGGCACCCGATGACCGCCGAAGCCACGCCCCTGCTCTCCGTGCGGGACCTGCGGATGACCTTCCCCGCCCGGGGCAGGCGCGCGGCTCCCGTCCGCGCCGTCGACGGCGTCTCCTTCGACCTCGCGGCGGGCGAGACGCTGGGGCTGGTGGGCGAGTCCGGCTGCGGCAAGTCCACGACCGGCCGCATGGTCGTACGGCTGCTGGAGCCGACCGCCGGGTCAGTCGTCTACGCCGGGCAGGACATCAGCCGCCTGCGGCAGCGCGCGCTCAAACCGCTGCGGCGGGAGCTGCAGATGGTCTTCCAGGACCCGCACTCCTCCCTCAACCCGCGCTGGACCGCGGCCCGGATCATCGCGGACCCGCTGCTGGTGCAGGGCAGCAGGGCGGGGGAAGCCCGGCAGCGGGCGGCGGAGCTGATGGAGCTGGTCGGGCTCCTCCCCCAGCACCTGGACCGCTATCCGCACGAGTTCTCCGGCGGGCAGGCGCAGCGCGTGGGCATCGCGCGGGCACTGGCGACCGGTCCGCGCCTGATCGTCGCCGACGAGCCGGTCTCGGCGCTCGACGTCTCCGTGCAGGCGCAGATCGTTAATCTGATGGAGCGGCTGCAGCGGGAGCTGGGGCCGGCCTGGCTCTTCATCGCCCACGACCTGTCGGTGGTGAAGCGGGTGTGCAGCCGGGTGGCCGTGATGTACCTGGGGCGGATCGTCGAAGCCGGCAACAAGGAACGGGTGTACGCGGCCCCGGCCCATCCGTACACGCGGGCCCTGCTCTCCGCCGTGCCGCTGCCGGACCCGGCCGCCGAGCGGGCGCGCAAGCGCATCACCCTGGCCGGCGACCTGCCGAGCCCGGCCGCTCCGCCGCCCGGCTGCGCCTTCCATCCGCGCTGCCCCAAGGCCCGGGAGATCTGCCGGGCCGAGAGGCCGTTGCTGCGGATCGCGGTGCCGGGCGAGGCGCGTGAAGTCGCCTGCCATTTCCCGGAGTCCTCCGACTGACGCTTCGGCCAACCTTTGGTGCCTGAGGGGTTGTCAGTGCAATTTCACATTACTACGTTACACATGACATGACACGGACAAGCACATCCTGGCTTGACCGCGTCCCCGACTGCCCTCCTCACGAGGGCCGTTGACGCTCCGTGCGTGCGCCGCACCCGTGCGCGCGCAACCCCACCTCCCACACTTGGAGTCATCGGTGTACCGCTCCGGAACCCCCCGCAGATCCCTGCGCGCGACCCTGCTCACCACGGCCATAGCGACGGCGCTGTGCGCGACCGCCGCCGTCCAGCCCGGCCACGCGGCCTCTTCCCCGTCCTCCTTTCCGGCCGCAGCCGTGACCGCGGCCGGCGCCTCCGGCACCGCGCCGGCGCCGGCCGTGCGCGCGGACACCCCCACACCCAACCCCTTCGACGAGGTCACCCGCCTCGCCGAAGCACCGCGTCCGGCCGCCCAGACCCCCACCGCGCCGGGCGGCCTCACCGGCGGGCACGTGCCCGGCCCGGCCCGCGCGGACAAGCCGAAGGACGCCAAGGGCAAGGCCGGGCCGGCCACCCCGCACGCCACGCTCGGCAAGACCGCCGTACCCTGCACCCTCGACGGCATCACCCGCCTCTCACCCGAGCAGTTCGCCGCCTTCCTCGCCGACCAGGCGGTCACCGCGGACGGCTGCCTGCGCACCGTCCTGTGGACCTGGGACCAGCGGCTGGCCCCGGTCATGTCGCGAGAACACGTCCAGGCCGTCTCCCGCCGCATCGAGAGCCTCGCCGCCGCACACGACGGGAAGAACGGCAGCCACCTGCTGGAGATGTTCACCTACCTCCACGCCGTCGCCTACCACGACTTCTCGCGCACCGAGATAGACATCACCGACGCGCCGACCGTCGAAGCCATGCGCCGCGCCGTGGAAGCCTTCGGCACCGCCTCCCGCAGCTTCGACGTCACCCGCACCAACGCCGAATCGCTGCGCGAGGCCCTCTACGCGGCCAGCGCCCCGGGGCTGCGCCAGCACCAACTGCCTTTGATGAAGCGCGTGCTCGCCACGATGGACGCCGGTCATCCCGCGACCGCACAGGACGCCTCCTGGGCCGGCGCCGCGCTGGCCGCGCTCTCCGTCTCCTACCTCGGCGTCTACCCCGGCAACCACGACAGCGCCTTCCACGCCGCCGTCGCCGCCGACCCCGCCTACCGCGCGGCCCTGAAGGCCTTCGCCGGCTACGGCCACCTCAAGGGCACGCGCAACGCATGGGTGGCGCGCGACGCCGTGAGCGAGTACGGGCGGCTGGGCCAAGTCGACGGCCTCAAGGGCGAGATCACGGCCGGCCTCGGCGACGTGCTCGCCACGGTCGTCCGCACCTTCGGCGAAGGCAGCGAGCCCTGGGCCAAGACCGCCGGCTGGCTCAACGAGTTCGGCGCGTGCAAGCAGTACGGCGTGTGCAAGGCGGACATCGAGCGCCGGCTCTTCCCGCAGACGTACACCTACGACAAGGGCGGCATCAGCGTCCGCACGGCCCTGCCCCGGGCCACGGTCGACCGGCTCTACTACGCGAGCAAGCAGGTCAAGGCCCAGTTCCACCGCGTCCTCGGGACCGAGGAGCCGCTCGCGGGCGACTCCAACGTCACGCTGAACATCGTGCTGTACGCCTCGCGCTCCGACTACGAGGTCTACCACCCGCTGCTGACGGGCATGGGCACCAACAACGGCGGCATCTACATCGAGAAGGGCGCCACCTTCTACACGTACGAGCGGCGCGTCCCGCAGGACTCCACGCTGACGCTGGAGGAGCTGTTCCGCCACGAGTACACGCACTACCTCAACGGGCGCTGGGCGGTGCCCGGCCTCTTCGGCGAAGGCCCCTGGTACCAGGGCGACCGCACCACGGCCATGGACGAGGGCACGGCGGAGTTCTTCGACGGCGCCACCCGCGGCGACGGCATCAAGGTCCGCAAGTCGCTGGTGCAGAGCATCATCAACGACACGGCGGGCGGCAAGCCGCGCATGACCGTCGACCAGTTCCTGCACGCCGAGTACGACCGGGACGGCTTCCGCTTCTACTCGTACGCCGGCACGTTCTTCGAATTCCTGTGGGCCGAGCACCCGTCGCTGCTCAAGGAAATGTACGGCTACCTGCGCGCCGACGACGTGGCCGGCTTCGACGCCTGGCGCAACCGCCTCGGCCGGGACAGCGGGCTGCAGCGCGCGTACGACACCTTCCTCGACCAGCAGATCGCCAAGGTCAAGGACCTCTACGTGCCCGAGACCTCCTTCACACCCGTGGACCGGCTCGACGCCGGGCACCCCGCCACCGTGCGCGCCTCCTTCGACGCCACGACCGGCATACGACCCGACTGCCGGGCGGCAGGCTCCCCGGACCGGCCCCGCTTCGTGTGCACGGGCCGCATCACCGCCAACCTCAGCGACCCGGGCAACGCCGACCTCGTCTTCAAGGACATGTCCGGGACGGTCGACTACTTCATACTCGACCGCGCGAAGAAGGGCACCAACAATTTCGCGGACATGAACTGCGGCTTCGGCAAGGTCGACCTCTGGAGCGACCGGCCCGCCGGCTCGGCGGACTTCAGCTGCGAGGGGCCGCTGAGGGGCTGACGCCCCCGGCCACGGGGCTCCGGTCCTGCCCGGCGAGCGGCAGCGGACCGGGGCCCCGGCCTACTCCGCGGGGGCGCCGGTCTCCTCTCCGGCGACCGGCCGGTACGTGCACACCTGCACGCCCTTGCCGCTGGTGACCGTGGAGACCAGTTCGAGCGTGCGCAGCGCGCCGTCGCCGGGGAACAGCGACTTCCCGCCGCCGAGGAGCACCGGCATGACCATGAGCCGGAGCTCGTCGACCAGGCCTTCCTGCAGGAGCGCCCGCACGAGCGTGGGGCTGCCCATGACCAGCAGGTCGCCGTCGCCGCTCCCGCGCAGCTCCCGGATGCGGGCCGCGGCCTCGTCACCGGGGATGCGCGTGGTGTTGTCCCACGTCAGGTCCTCGTCGCTGAGCGTCCGGGAGACCACGTACTTCGGGAGGGCGTTCATCCGGTCGGCGAACGGGTCACCGGCCCGCTCCGGCCACGCCGCGGCCATCGTCCGCCACGTGCGGCGCCCGAACAGCAGCGCCTCGGCCCCGGAGAGCGCCTCGGCGAAGGCGCCGCCCACCACCTCCGGGTCGAAGAACGGATGCGACCAGCCGCCGTGGGCGAAGCCACCGTCGGTGTCCTCCTCGGGACCGCCCGGGGCCTGCACGACACCGTCCAGACTCATGAACTCACTCACCACGATGCGCACGAAGACCGCTCCTTGACTCGTCTTGCGGTAACTGCCGGACGGCAGGCCACCATGTGACAGCGCGTATTCGCGCTGCACGAAGGAAGCATCGCACCCACCACTGACAACGCCTGCACGGACGGGTGCCGCCGCTGCCGGCCACGCTTCCCGGCGGCGCAGCGGGGCAGGGATCCACCCTCTGCACACGAGACCCTTGAGGGAGGACGGCTGTGGCAACGGACCGGCACGCCCATGTGATGACACACACCGGAAGCGACGCGGTGCGGCACTACGAGAAGGCGCTGGACGCGCTGCTCTTCTTCCGCGAAGAGGTGACCACGGAGGCGCAGGCGGTGCTCGACGCCGCACCCCCGCTCGCCCATGGGAAACGTCCTCATGGCGTACCTCGGGCTGCTCGGCACGGAGGAGAAGGACGCGGCCGGGGCGGCGAAGTCGTTCCGGGAGTTCCGCCGTACCGTCCCCGACACGGACCTGACACCCCGTGAGCGCATGCATGCCGAAGCCGCCGCCGCGTGGCTGGGCGGCGACATCCACCGGGCCGGCGCCGTGCTCGCCGAGCTGGCCGTGGCGCACCCGAAGGACGCGCTCGCCCTCGCCGTGGGGCACCAGACCGACTTCTTCACCGGCAACGCCGTACTGCTGCGCGACCGCATCGGCGGCGCCCTGACCGCCTGGGACGCGCACGACCCTCACTACGGCCTGCTGCAGGGCATGTACGCCTTCGGCCTGGAGGAAGCGGGCCACTACGGCCTCGCCGAGCGCGTGGCACTGGAGGCCGTGGAGCGCAACGCGCGCGACGTGTGGGGCATCCACGCCGTCGTACACGCTTATGAGATGCAGGGCCGGTTCGAGGACGGCATCCGCTTCCTCGACGCCCGCAGGGACGACTGGTCCGACGGCAACTACCTCAACGTGCACAACTGGTGGCACTACGCCCTGTACACCCTGGAGACGGGGCGCACGGACGCGGTGCTGGCCGTCTACGACGCCGCCGTGCACAACGAGCACTCGGGCGGCGCGGCGATGGAGCTGCTCGACGCGGCGTCCCTGCTGTGGCGCCTCTACCTCGCGGGGGCCGGCACCGGCGACCGCTGGGCAGCCCTCGCCGACGCCTGGGAGCGGCGTCAGGACGGCGCCTACTACGCCTTCAACGACGTCCACGCCGTCATGGCCTACGTCGGAGCGGACCGCATCGCCGACGCCGAACGGCTCATCCGCGACCGGGAGGCGTGGCTGCGGGACGCCGGGCCCGGCACGTCACCGGGTCTTTCCAACGTCCCGATGACGGCCGAGATCGGCGTGCCCGTCTCCCGGGCCCTCGTGGCGTACGGGCAGCGGCGCTACGACGAGGTGGTGGACCTGCTGCTCCCGCTCCGGCACCGCTTCCACGCCTTCGGCGGCAGCCACGCCCAGCGGGACGCCCTCCAGAAGACCCTGGTGGAGGCCGCCCTGCACGCGGGGCGGCTCGACCTGGCCCGCACCCTGCTGAGCGAACGCGTCAGCCTGCGCCCGCACTGCCCCTACGACCGGGAGGCCCGCGCCCGCCTGGCCGGCCGGGCGGCCGCCGCGGTGCGCTAGCAGCCGGCGCGCACGCGTTCGAGGACCTTGACGCCGAGCTCCAGGGCCCGGTCCGGCGTCGGTACGGACTGCTGCAGGTCGATGAAGCAGCTGCCGGCGCCGGAGTCCCGTAGGTTTGTGAGGACCGCCGCGATGTCCTCGCAGGAGGCGTCCGGACCCGGGTTGTGGCGGATGTGCTGCTGCAGCGCGTCCGGGTTGCGGCCGGCGTCCTCCGCGGCGCGCCGGGCCGTCGCCCACAGCCCGGCGTGCACCTCGGGCGGCAGGGTGACGCCCACCCAGCCGTCGGCGCGCCGGCCGATGCGGCGCATGGCGGCCTGGGAGAGGCCGCCCAGGAGGACGGGCGGGCCCGGCCGCTGGACGGGGCGCAGGCCGACGTGGGAGCGGGGAATGGTCCAGTGGGGCCCTTCGTGGCCGAAGGTCTCCTCGGTCCACATGCCGTGGAGGATGTCGAGGATCTCGTCCAGGCGGGCTCCTCGTCTGCTGAAGTCGGCGTTGACGGCGGCGTACTCGTCCCGCATCCAGCCGATGCCCAGTCCGGCGTCCAGCCTGCCCCCGCTGAGCTGATCGAGCGAGGTGAGCGTCCGGGCGAGCAGCACGGGCGGGTACCAGGGTGCGTTGAGCGTGCTGGTGCCGAGGCGCACGCGGCTCGTCGCCGCGGCGGCGACGGTCAGCACGGTGAGCGGGTCCAGGAAGGTCGTGAAGCCGGGCGGGTAGGGGTTCTCGGGAGTGTGCCCCGGGTAGAGGTCGCTGGGCGCGACGGGAGTCAGCGCACGGTCCCCGACCCACAGCGAGTCGAACCCGGCGTCCTCGGCGTCCCGCGCGAACCCGGCGACCATCTCGGCCCGGGCGTGGCTTCCGTACTGGGGAAGAGCAATCCCAATCTTCATACCGCCATCCTGACCACCCCGCCCCCGAAACCCAAGCCAATGCTTCCTGCACACGCGGGAGTCCGGCCGGTTCGCCGGTGCGGGCCGGTTGTCAGACCCGGGCAGTAGCGTGCGGACATGAGCACCGAGATCGAATACGTGCGCGGCGACGCGACCCTGCCGCACGGCTCCGGGCCGAAGATCATCGCCCATGTGTGCAATGACGCGGGCGGCTGGGGCGCGGGGTTCGTCGTCGCCGTCTCGCGGCGGTGGCGGCAGCCTGAAGCCGCCTTTCGCGTGTGGTACCGCGACCGGGCGACCAGCGGCTTCGCCCTCGGCGCACTGCAGCTCGTCCAAGTCGGAGACGAGTTGTGGGTCGCCAACATGATCGGCCAGCACGGGATCCGTAAGCGCTCCCGCAGCCGTACGCCGCCCGGCCCCGCACCCGTGCGCTACGAGGCCATAGCCGGGGCGCTGGCGTCGCTCGCGGACGAGGCGGCGGCCCTCGGAGCGTCGGTGCACATGCCCAGGATCGGGTGCGGGCTGGCGGGCGGCCGGTGGGAGCTCATCGAGCCGCTCGTCACACGGCACCTGACCGGGCGGGGGATCGCCGTGACCGTCTACGACCACGGCCCGGCCCGGGCGTACGGCCCGTCAGGTGTCCCAGGGCAGGCGGACCGCCTCGATCTCGTCGTCGCCGAGCAGGGCGTCGATCAGGACGGCCGGGCCCGAGACCTTGGTGCCCCACAGGTCCCGGTCCGTGCAGGTCACCCATGACCGGTCCGCGGGCCAGAG
This sequence comes from Streptomyces sp. URMC 127, assembly GCF_051386535.1. NCBI lineage: Bacteria > Bacillati > Actinomycetota > Actinomycetes > Kitasatosporales > Streptomycetaceae > Streptomyces > Streptomyces sp. URMC 127. The sequence goes on along the minus strand of NZ_JBPQTW010000099.1, from coordinate 212 downwards.
CGGTTCCACGTCGGCCGGTCGAGGGCGACCTCGGTGGGCGGCTCGATGCCCACGGGCCGGCTGCCGTCGGGCAGCCGCCCGTCCGGTGCGCTGCGGTACGACGGCAGGTACCCCTCCAGAACCACCGGCCCGCCCGTGCGCCGGGCAGTGCGGCCACCGCAACCATCCGAAGTGCGCGCCAGCCGGGTGTCCCGCCGTGGAGACGGCGGGAC
>NZ_JBPQTW010000098.1:0-24765 GCF_051386535.1 Streptomyces sp. URMC 127 | reverse complement strand
GGGAAGGGCGGCCGAGGGGGGCGCGGGGCGCGCCGCCGGCGAGCGGCCTAGTGGAAGACCCACTTCTGGTTGTTCCAGCCGTTGCAGGCCCAAAGCTGCACCCTGGCCCCGTTGTTGGGGATGGTGTTGGTGTCACCGTCGAGGCACTGGGCGCCCTGGGCGTTCTGGAGGTTGCTGCCGTTCCACATCCAGATCTGGTTGGTCCAGCCGTTGCAGGCCCAGAGCTGCACCTTGGCCCCGTTGTTGGGGATGGTGTTGAGGTCGCCGTCGAGGCACTGCGAGCGGTAGCCGTTCTGGATGGTGTAGTGGCCGACCGGCTGGTTGGGCACGGGGGTCCAGTACCAGCTCTGGTTGTCCCAGTTGTTGCAGCCCCAGAGCTGCACCTTGGCGCCGTTGCTGGGGATGGTGTTGCGGTCGCCGTCGAGGCACTGGTTGCCGAGGTTGTTGGTGAAGGCGGACGTGCGGTAGACGGTGTCGACGGCGGGTCTGCCGGAGGACGACCCGATGCCGGGCAGCTCGGCGAGGGACCTGACGTCCACGACCTGCTTCCCGGCGGCGGGCCCGGAGAGCGGCTGCGGCGCCGACGGCTGAGCCCCGGCCCCGGGGGCCAGAGCGAACCCGGCGGCACTGAGCCCGGCGGCAATACCGATCACTGCGCGGAAGGTGTACATGTTCGCCTCTTCTCCGACGAGGGGATGATGCCGGGGGCCATCCGGCCACAAGGCTCATGCACAGACCAGGGCGCGAGGCGAAATAAACAACCAAATTCCGGACGAAGTAAGGGGGCAGGCCCCGGGCGCCCCACCGATACGATGAGGCATCATGCGCATAGCAATCCCCATCGTGTTCGCCATAGGCGGTCTGGCCACGGTCATCTTCGGCCTGCGTCTCGTTTTCAACATCGGCGGCGCCGCCGACGCGCACGCGGCCGCGGCCCGCGCCCGCTCGGAACGCATCTACCGCCGCCTCACCGGCTCCAACAGCCTGACCATGCCGTCCGTAACCACCAGGGGCCTCACGACGACCAACTTCCGCTTCAGGGGCGTGGGCTTCGCCTTCGCGGGCCTCGTCATGCTGGCCGGGAGCGCACTGCTCCTGCTGATTCGCCACTGAAGAACTGCCGTCCGTGCGACGCCTTTCATCAGCGTTTCCGCACGCCCTTGCGGACGACGTAGAGCACGTGGTGGCAGTCATGCCGGATGCCACCATGTCGCCGGTCGGGGCCTTCCAGGTCGAGACCCAGGGTGAAACCCTCACCATCCCGTCCCGGATCTACAACGGCGTGCCACCCTCGGAGTCGGTACGTGCCCTGACCACAACACAGCAGACGATCCTGCACTGCCTCTATACCCGGCACCACGACGGCAGGGTCCGGCAGCACCACGTCGAACAGGTCGCGGGATCCCACGAGCCTTGGGTAGCCCCGTTCGTCGTCCAGTTGGCCGGCGAATACGTCGTGGAGATCCTGGAGGCGATCTCCCGAGGCCTCCCCGGCCTCACGGTTCCGCACTCGGCCAAGCGCAGGCTCTACGGCGAATTCCTCGCCCAAAACCCGGCGTTCTTCGCCCGCACGCAGCGGCGCGCGGTGAGCTACTGGTCGTGCTACTACCGCTGGAAGTACCCGTGGTTCGACGAATACCCGGGCGGCACCCTGATGGAGGCACTCCGGACGGCCGCGTCGGAACAGACCGGCAAACCGTGGCCCCGCTACACACCGCGAAGTCTCTGATAGGGCTTGAACCGTCTCCAAGACGCTTCAGGATTCGCACCCGGGATCAGGAATACCCAGAAATCCGAAGAGTTCCGCCCTCTGCTCCGCCACAGTGACCGCTTCCTCCGGGCCCGCCGGAGCCAGGACGTCCACTACTTCACCGCTCAGCTTCCGCTCCTCCCTGTCGAAGACGTACACCCACCTCGACCCCGTCATCTGGGACTGCATTCCAGAGCTGGTCACATCGCTCCGAGCACCCTGACAGCACAACAGAAGCCCCTCTTGTTCGAGAACCTTCCTGAAGCTGATGAGACAGCCCAGCAAACTCTCCCCCGAGTAAACGGCCTCTTCACCCGACTCCCTGCAGACGGTCAGGCTGTACGGATAGGAGCCATTCGGCGCCACTAGCACGGTCTCGACCACTGCACCATCTCGTGCACATTCAAGGCGGACAGAGGGGTTCATCCCCACTCCCTTGTGGTTGAGGTTCGAAGCCGGCCCGGTGGTCTTCACGCTGCGGTGGAAAGCGGCCTCACGGCTTGTGGGGGCGAACGTCAGAACAGGCTGGCAGCAGGGGAGGGGTGGGGGCGCGGGTTCGGTGGCTTATACCTGGGGCGGGTGAGTGGTCGGCCGCCCACCCGCAGGCATGACGGTAGGAGTTCGGCGCCCAACCACCAACCGACCCCAAGCAATCCCGAACCAACCCGAGCCTCCACCCCTCACCCTGCTTCAGACGGGAACCAAGCGCTAGTCCCGGTACCAATCTTCGCCGCCGCTCTCCAGACAGTTGACCACGTATCGCTCAAGGGAATCTGCGACCATACGGCGTTCATCGGTTTCATGATCCCAGACGAACACCTCGCTGCGATCGGGATTTCGCAGGAATGCGAACTGATCACCTCCGCCGTTATCACCGAAAAACAACATCGAATCAAACGAGCCATAGAGATCGACGAACGAGGAGTTCACTCGGAACGAAGCATTATCCTCAAGGATGCGCTCGGCAGACCAGATCAAATCCGTACCGTACTCGTCGACCACACCATTGACTTCAAGAAGAAGGTTCTTCAGGTCATCAGGAACAGTCTGGCCCAGACCTGCCTCGATCGCGTCAATCGCTGAACGACTCGCCGGAGGCCCGACTTCGCTCGCAGAATTCAGGCCAGAAATCAGCTCCTGCCACATACCGTCTCCCAAAGTCCCGAAAAAATCTGCTACTAACGAACACGCGGTGTAAACCAGTGGCCGACCTTGTCATCCACATGAGTAGCATAGTCCAACACCTCTTGCCGTGTCGGATTGGGGTGAGCTTCGTAGAATCGATTCCACAGGATCCGAATCTCACTCAGGTGCACCGAGTTGTTCACGGCACCCTTGGGAATCCCCCGAAGATTCTCGACGGAGTGGAGTTCATTCGGAGTAAAGAGACCGGGATATCTATTCAACACCTGCTGTTCGATTGCATGGTGCACGACAACCTTCCCCTTGAGATCCGGGTTAACCGCAAAGAAGTTTTCCTTATATTTATTCGTCGGTGAGTACCCGACAGACGCAGGCTGACGCGTCGGTATCCCCGTTCCGCTTTGCGGTGCCTTTCGCGGGCACTCTGGTGCGAGCCCATCCGGATCAATGGCGCTCCACGGATTCGGAACGTAAGCGTGGGGGTTCGGTGCCGGCGCCAGCCCGAGTGGGTCCGGGCTGAGGTACCGGCCGCCCTCGGCGTCGTAGTAGCGGAAGTAGTTGTAGTGCAGGCCCGTTTCGGGGTCGTGGTACTGGCCCGAGAAGCGGAGGGGGCAGTCCGCATCTCCGGTCGGGGCAGGGGACGGGAGGGGCGTGCCCCAGAGGGTTGTGCGGTGTTGCCAGGACAGTTCGCCGTCCGGCGTGACCAGTTCCGTGGGCGTGCCCACCACGTCCGTGACGACGGCGTGGAAGCGCGTGCCGAAGTCCCGTTCCGGGTCACCGTCCGCGAATTCCGCGATCAGCGACTTGCCCGCCGAGCGCACCAGCCGCATGCCGTCCGTCTGCGTCAAGGGGCGGTGCGTGCCCGGGGCGTAGTCCCAGGTCGTCGTCCGGCCGTCAGCCGTGGTCTGCTCGGCCAGCCTCGTGCCGTCCCATGAGAAGAACGTTTCGCGTGACGACGAAGCTCGCTTCGCTATGCGGCGGCCCAGCGGGTCGTACGCGTACTGCCAGCGCTCGCCCTCCGGTGTCACCGCCTCCCGCAGGCGGTCCTCCGCGTCCCACGCGTACGTCCACACCCGCGTCTGACCGTTGAGGAGCTTGCGGGTCTTCCGCGTCAGGCGGCCCTGCGCGTCGTGTTCGTACGTCGTGCGCCCCGCGCGGCGGATCAGCGTGCCGTCGAACTCCCGCCGCCCCGCAGCCGTGTGCGCCGGAGCCTCGGCGCTCGTGACGTTGCCCGCGCCGTCGTACGCGTACCGCTCGGTCCAGCCGTGGGCCCGCACCGTCGTGACGCGGCCCGTCCCGGTGAGGTCGAAGCGGCGCGTGCCGGAGGTCAGTTCGCGGATCTCGGCGAGGTAGCCGTCCTCGCGGTACGCGTACGAGCGGTGCTGCAGGAGGCGGTCGGCACCGCCCCGTACGACCTGAGTCGTCAAGCGGTCCGCCGCGTCCCAGTCCTGGGTGAGCGTCGCGCCCTCGCCCAGGCGGCGTTCGGTCTCCCGCCCCGCCGCGTCGTACGCGAAGGTCAGCCCGCCCGCGTCGCCGCGCAGCTCCACCGGGCGGCCCGCCGCGTCGTACGTCCACTCGGACGCGAGGCCGGACGGGGTGACCCGTCGCGTCCGGCGGCCGGCCGCGTCGTACGCGTACCGCACCGTCCGGCCGTTCACCGCCTCCGCCAGCACGCGGCCGAGCGCGTCCCGCTCGTAGACGACCTCCGCGTCGGCGTTCACCGCACGGATGAGATGGCCCGCGGCGTCGTAGGCGAACGTCGTGACCGCGTCGGCGTCGTCCGTCCGCTGCTCCGTCACGCGGCCCAGCGCGTCACGGGTGAAGTGCAGGGATTCGCCCGCGCCGTTCGTGCGGGTGGTCAGCCCGCCTGCCGCGTCGTGCGCGTACGTGAGCGTGCGGCCGTTGAAGTCCGTCTCCGACGTGAGCCGGCCCGCCGCGTCGTACGCGTACGACCACGTCAGGCCCTGCGGGTTCGTCACTCCCGTCAGGCGCAGCTCGGTGTCGTAGGCGAAGGCGTACGTCGTCCCGTCGGGGTCGGTCCGGGAGACCGGGAGGTCGAAGTGCCCGGCTTCGTGACGTGTGGTGTTGCCCGCGGTGTCCGTGTGACTCACGAGGTTGCCCTCGCCGTCCCACGTCCAGATCTCCGCCGTGCCGTCCGGGTACTCGCGCCGGGACGGCTTGCCCTCCGGCGTCCACGTCGTGCGGGTGACCCGGCCCAGCGGATCGACCGCCTCGACGATCCGGCCGAAGGGATCCCGGCGGACCGTCGTACGGTGGCCGAGCGGATCCGTGATCTCCACGGGGAGCCCGGCGGCGTCGCACGTGACCCGGGAGGTGTGGCCGAGCGCGTCGGTCACGGCGGCCAGGTGCCCGCGCTCGTCCTGGTCGTAGCGCGTCACCGCACCGGCCGGGTCCACCGTCGTGAGGACGTTGCCGCGGTCGTCGTACGTGTGGCGCCAGATCGCGCCGCCCGCCTCCGTGACCTCGACCGGCCGGCCGAGATCGTTGTACGTCGCCGAGGCCGTCGAGCCGTCCGGCAGGGTCACCTGCGCGAGGTTGCCCGCGTCGTCGTAGGCGTAGCGGGTGGTCCGCCCCAGCGGATCGGTCACCGAGAGGCGGTCCGCGCCCCGCTCGTCCCACTTGGTGACCGTCGTGCGGCCCAGCGGGTCGGTCTCCTCCGTGACCAGGGCGTCCGCGTTATAGCGGTACGTGCGCTCGTGGCCGAGGGAGTCGGTGACGGTGGTCGTGCGGGTCGCGGGGTCGTACGCGAGCGTCCCCGAGAGAAAACCGTCACTCCCCTCCGTACGGACCACGCGGCCGTCCGCGTCGTACGTGTAGCGGTACGAGGTGGCGTTGCGGTCGGTCCAGGAGGTTATTCGGCCCTCGGCGTCGTACGTGAAGCGCAGGGGCTTGCCGCTGGAGTTGGTGACCTCGGTCAGGTTGCCCGCGTCGTCGTAGCCGTAGCGGACGAGGGTCGTGCCGCGGCCGGGGGCGGTCGGCGGCTCGTACGGGGACGGGGGCTCGTCGAGGAGGCGCAGGGCCGTCACGCGTGCGCCGGCCGCGCCGACGACATCGGTCTCCACCGCCACGTACGAGCCGCCGGAGTGGCGAATCCCCGTGGGCGTGCCCGTCGCCGTGCGCTCGAAGTCGATGCGCGCGCCGTTGCGGTCCTCGATGCTCTCCAGCGGCAGCTGGAGGATGCCCGGCTCCTCGGTCGGGACCACGCCGCCGAAGGTGCGGGTGATGCCCGTCTGCGGATCGGCGATGGTCATCACACCGCCGGGCGTGCCGTCCCAGGTCAGGGGCCGCCGCGGGCCCTTCACCGGCAGGACCGGCTCGCCCGGCGCGGGCACGGGGTAGACGAGGCGCATGCCGTCCGCGGCGGCGTAGACGACGCCGTCGCCGTCGATCTGGACGCGTTCGTCGAAGGTCGAGGCCCAGGCCGGGCCGAACCAGGCGCCCGCCCGGTACGAGGAGACGTGCGTGCGCTCGACGACCAGCGGCAGCGCGCCGGGCAGGGTGACGTCCGTCGCCGGCAGCAGCATCGCGCCGGTCGCGACGTCGATGGGGTCGAGGGCGCAGTCGATGTTGACGGGGAGGCGGGCGGCCTGGGCGAGCTCGACGTCCATGGGGCGGACGCCCTTGAAGAGGTTGCGGTAGCCGCCGGCGGCACCGGCGTTCTTCGCGAGGGCGCCCATCCCGCCGAACATGCCGCCGTAGAGCATGCCGTCGTTGGCGGCGTTGCCGGCCTCGGTGAGGTTGATCCCGTCCTGCCGCCCCTGCGCGATGCGGATGGGCTGGGCGACGGCCAGGTTGACCGTCACGGACTCCAGGCCGCCGAACGCCGCCGCGGCCAGCGTCACGCCGGCCACTTCCGCCACGGTGGTGGAGACGACGACGCCGAGGGCCGCGCCGGCCTCCACGATCGCGGTGGCGGCGGCTCCGGCAGCGGGGGTGAGGGCACCACCGGTCGCCATGGCGAGCACGACAGCGGCGCCGAGGACGGCGAGATCCTCAATGATCTTTTCCCAGAGCTGGTCCATCGCCTTGTCGATGGCTTCGGCGAGCTTCTCCAGCCCGTCCGCCATCTTCTTCGACGACTCGGCGAGGTCGTGCAGCCAGCCGTCCTCCGAGCCCTTGGCGTACCGGTGCCAGAAGACCTCGAAGGCCTCGATGGCCTCGCCCTTGTTGTTGTGGATGAGGGACGTGGCCTGGTTGTTGACCGGCGTACGGACCTTCTCGACCTCACCCGCGAACTTGCGCCACGCCTTGGCGGCCTTGCGGAGCTTGTCGGCGTCGCCGTCGGGCCAGTAGAGGCCCATGTACTCGACGAGGAAGTGCTGGACCTTGTGCTTGACGCTCACTTGCCGGTACCGGCCTTACCGGGGTCGCCGCCCTTGGCGCCCTTCTTGGAGAACATCGACGCGATCAGCTTGTCGTTCTCGATGTGGCCGTCGGACATGTCGACCATGGCCTCGTGAATGCTCGCGAGGCCTGCGATAAGGATCTTCGCCTTGGCCTCGATCTTGGTGCGTGCCGGTTCGTACGACTCCCCGAACTGCTTGCCCTGGTCGTCCGCGCCCCACGGCTTGCCGAGCCCGTCGAGGGTGTCGGTCAGCTCCAACAGGGCGTCACGCAGCTTGCCGCTCTGCTCGCTGAACGTCGGCGCGGCGGACTTCAGGTCCGCGGTCTTGATGTCCAGCACCTTGCCGTCGCCCGGCCCGCCACCCATTTCCGTCTTCCCCATCACACTCGTCGCCGATGCCACATAATCGCACGGAGGTTCGGCGCACGGTTTTTTGACGTGCTGACAGCTCGGCCGCCCGGTGAGGAGAAGAGAGGAACAGGCACGTTGAACGTCGAGATCGCGCTGCCGGCGCAGGCCGGCTTCGGTGAAGGCCCCACCTGGGACACCGCAAGCCGTACGTTGCTCTGGGTCGACATGGGCGCATGCACAGTCCACCGGTTCAACCCTGCCGACGGCAGCAACACCACCACAGCATTCGGCCAGCCTGTCGCGGCGGCAAAACCCCGCACCGCCGGTCGGGGGCTGGTGCTCAGTCTGCGTGACGGGGTCGCCGTGACCGAAGCGGCCGGGCAACTCCGCTGGCTCGCCGACTGGTCATCGGACGGAGTACGCGGAAACGACGCTGCCGTCGACGGCGCGGGCCGGCTGTGGGTCGGCACGATCGCGAGCGAGTCCTCCCCGGGCTGGCTGGCCCGTATCCCGCCGCGGGGAAAGCCGGACATCGCAGCGGGCGGCCTGCGGATCAGCAACGGCATCGCCTGGAGCCCGGACACGACCCGCATGTATCACGTGGACTCGCCCACCCGGCGCATCGATGTCTTCGACTACGACATCGATACGGGGCGGGCCGCCAACCGCCGCGTGTTCGCGGACGTCACCGGCACGGCCGGGGTGCCGGACGGCATGTGCACCGATGCGGACGGCGGGGTCTGGGTCGCTCTGTTCCGTGCCGGGGCGATCCGGCGCTACGCCCCGGACGGACGCCTGGACCGCGAAATTCCCGTCCCCGCCTCCCTGACCACGGCCTGCAGTTTCGGCGGCCCGGGGCTGACCGACCTCTACGTCACCACAGCACGCCGCGACCTAGGTCCGGCGGAGCCGCTCGCCGGAAACGTCTTCGTCATCCCCGACGCCGCGCAGGGCCTGGAGCCGGTTGCTTTTGACGGCTGACCCCGGGACGCGGGGCATCCGCTGCCCGGTCTCAGCAGCTCACCTCGCCCTCGCCGTTGCACGTCGCGCACGGGGCCTCGTGCTGCCAGCCCTCCTCGTCCTCCCACTCGATCTTTCCGCTCCCCTGGCACGACGAGCACAGCGGCATCTGCAGCGATCCCCCGATCCGGTCGTATACGTCATACACGGCGTCCTCTTCCAGGAGGACCGCGTTCACCCCCGGCGGGGCGTTCTTGGTGACCTTGATCCGCAGGCGGCCTTCCCACGTCCCGGCGACGACGCCCTCGATCCCGTCGACCCACCCCGAACCGCTCGTCTCGACCCGGATCCTGTCGCCATCCCGGACAGCCACTGCCGACCACTCCCATCGCCCTCTGCCCCGCCAGAGAACCATGCTGGCGCTCACGGACAGTGGCAAACAACCCTCCCACTGTGGCAGCTCCGGGAGCGGCAACGCCGTGGACGCTCAGGGTCAGCCGAGCCAGACGACTTCAATGACGTACAAGCGCCGGGCCAGGCGGTTGATGAAGTAAACAACGGTCACCGGGCCGACTGCAGCCGCCCGGAGGTCCTCTCCCTCGGGGTCCGTTGTGTCCCACTGCGTGAAACCCCATGGAGCCCGGGCAGCGATGTCCGTCACGTCACGGACCATCTCCTGGGCATGGGCAGGCAGAACGCCGACGACCTTCGCAGCCGTCGGCGACAGGCGGACCTGCCATGACTGTCCTTCTGTCACTCGCGGGCTCCCAGCACCTGCTCCAGGTCCACGCCGTCCTCATCGTCCAGGCCACTTGCAGCGAACGCCTCGACGGCCGGTGCGGTGTCGAGACGCATCTGCCAAGTGCGCACCACTTCGTGCAGAGGAGTCAGCGTGTAGGTCGTCCGGGAATCCTCCAGGGCCTTCGCCCAGTCCCGCTCGAACGCCGGCTCCCACTGTGCAGCCCGATGGTGGGAGCGGATGCGGGTGATCAGCTGCGCCGCCGCGGTCGGGGCCGGCGGCTGGGGCGGGGCGGGCACGTGGTCGGGTTGAACGCTCATGCGTGTCCTCCGTACGGGGTCCTACCGCCACCGTAGCGCCGACACGCATCCTGCCGGCGCCCTTTGGTAGCGCGCGCATGCGCGGTGTACTCCGGCAACTCCGGGAGCAGGAGCGCCGCGTAGCCCGTGAAGCGGCGGGTGCCGCAGTGGTCGCACCTTGACGCGTCGCCCTCCTGCGTCCAGCCGCCCGTATGCGCGCACCGCGTCACGAGGCGGCCCACCGCGACGGTCATCCCGCGGTGCCCTGCGGTACGCGGTGCGTGTTGCGGAAGTGGCGGCGCAGCGCGATCGCGGCGTGCACCGCCTCCTCCCCGCCGCCGCACCTGGCTTCAGCCTCCCGCCGTGCGGCCTCCAGTTCCGCGCACGTCGCGCAACCGGCCGGGGACGCGGACGGTACAGCGTACGGCTCGGGTTCCGGCAGCTCCACGATGTGGCCGCCCACGCTCATCTGCAGCCGGCCCCCTTCGTCCCCGCGCAGCCTCAGCCGCACGGTTTCCCCCGCGTGGGCGGGGGCGCCGAGGATGAGCTCGGCGGCCAACGTCTCGGCTTCGCCCGCCAGTTCCACCATGCCGCGCTCCTTGAGGACGGCCCTCAGCACCGCCCGCACGACCGCCTGTGCGGTGACGTCGCGCGGCAGTTCGAGGGCGTACGTCCAGGGCTGCGTTACGGATACGGTTGCCATGAGGCCTCCCAACGGTGGCGTGGATTGGGCCATTGGGGTGGCCCGCGTCACACCGTAGCGACTCCATGGGATACATCCCCCGGAAAGCGGGGGATGCGGACCATAAGTAAGCCGTTTGAGCGACGTCGTCCTGCATACGTACGAGCAATGAAGGAACGCGATGCCACCCAGCACCCCCACACCGACCATCCGGCGGCGTCGCCTCGGCACCGAACTACGCAGGCTGCGCGAGCGAGCCGACCTGACGGCGACGGAAGCCGGGGCGCGGCTCGGAATTACGCAGTCCCGGGTCAGCAGCATCGAAGCCGGGCGCTACGGAGTCAGCGCAGACAGGGTCCGCACCTTCGCCATCACCTATGACTGTGCGGATCAGGCGCTGATCGAAGCCCTGGCTGCGATGACGGGTGAGCGGCGGCGGGGCTGGTGGGAGGAGTACCGCGACACGCTCCCTGGCGGCCTGACTGACCTCGCAGAACTCGAACACCACGCGACCGCACTACGCGTGGCTCAAGTGATCCACATTCCCGGGCTGCTGCAGACGACGGATCAAGCCCGCACGATTTTTCGCGAGGCCGTTCCGACGCTCCTGCCCCATGAGATCGAGTTCCGCGTTTCGCATCGCATCAAGCGGCAGGCGATCCTCTACCGCGACACGCCTCCGCCGTACACGGCAATCATCCACGAAGCGGCACTGCGCATGCAGTTCGGCGGCCGAGCCGTCGCCAAGGCCCAACTCGACCACCTGTTGGACATGGGCGAGCGAGCCGGCATCACCCTTCTGGTGATCCCGTTCGGTGGCGTGACGTTCCCGACGACCGGCCATGGAGTCGACTACTTCCACGGTCCGGTTCCTCAACTCGACACACTGATGCTCGACGTCGCCCCCGGTGGTGCCGTGCTGGATGCACCCGCACAACTGGAGAAGTACCGTCAGATGCTGGACCGCATGGAAACCATCGCCCTCGACCAGAAGGCGTCACGCGAACTCATCCACCACATCGCGAAGGCCATCTGAAGGGGAAGGGAATTGACTCACCTCAACTGGCAGAAGTCCTCGTACAGCGAAGAGGCGACCTCCTGCGTCTACCTGGCTGCAACCCGGACCGGCGAGATACTCCTCCGCGAGAGCGACGCCCCCGGCGTCATACTCGCCACAACCCCGGCGCGACTCCGCTCCTTCATAACCCGCATAAAGGCTGAACCGCCGGAGGTAGGGCTGTGACCGCGCTGCACTGGCAGAAGTCCTCGTACTGCGAGGCGGGCTCGACCTGCGTCCATCTTGCCGCCGCCCCGGGCGTCGTACTTCTCCGCGAAAGTGACGCCCCCGGCGTCATACTCGCCACGACCCCCGCGAGCCTCCGCCCGCTCCTCGCTCGCGTAAAAACGGGAACGCTCAGCGCGAGCGACCCCGGCGGCCGCCGGTACCCCCGTGTCCGGCGGCCGGCCTCGGTTGTTCCGGGGTCAAGCGTCGCCCACGGCCGGCGGCCCTCACCATAGGAAGATCTTCCTACCCCGCCGCGGATCCCCCGCTCAGGCGACGAGCCCCTCCGCCCGGGCCACCGCCAGCGTCGACACGCGGTTGTTCGTGCCGAGCTTGCGGTAGATCCGTTCCAGGTGGCGGTTCACCGTGTGGGGGGAGATCGCCAGGCGGCGGGCGATGGACGCCGTCGTGAGGCCTTCGGCCAGCAGGCCCAGGACCGTCGCCTCGCGGGGCGTCAGGTCGCCGATCGCCGCGGGCGCACCCGCGCTCCGCAGGCGCTGCATCTCGGCCAGGTGGTTGCCCATCGTCTGGATCACCGGCTGGAGGCGCCGCAGGAAGGCGACGTCGTGGGACATGAAGTCGCCCCGGCGGCCCAGCAGGGCGACGCACATGCCGCCGTTGCGGTGGGCGAGCGGGACGCCCACCTGCTGGTTGGCCCCGAAGTCGCGGCGGGCCTCCCGGTACCAGCTGGTGTTGCGCCAGTCGTCACAGATGTCGGCGATGTTCACCGGCTCCGTCTCGGTCAGGGCGTAGTCCAGCAGCGGGTGCCGCTGCTGGATGCGGCGCTGGACCAGGCCGTCCACGACCCGGCTCAGCGGCTCCGGCGCCCAGCCGACGACGGTCCCCGTGCCCTCCGCGACCCGCACGTGCGAAAACGTCGCCGAGTCGCAGCCCAGTGAGTCCAGCAGTTGCCGGGCCATCACGTGCCAGGCCGCGCCGGCGTCCTCGTTCTCCAGGACCGCGACGACGAGATCGAGCATCTGGCCGTAGTCCCGTGTGCGGAGTTGTGCTGCCATGGCAGAGCCCGCTCCCCCCTCGTGACCCCCGTCATCCCCGTTCCTTGTGAAGTTCCCCCGAAAATCAAACGGACAGCATCCCCCGCACTGCCCTCAGGACCAGCGGCCCGTCCGCCCCAGCAGCAGCGCCGTCGCCGCCGTTCCCGCCGTGGAGGTGCGCAGGACGCTCGCCCCCAGGCGGTACGGCTTGGCACCTGCCTCCGCGAAGGCCGCGAGCTCCTCCGGGGAGACGCCGCCCTCGGGGCCGACGACCAGGACGATGTCGCCCGTGGCGGGCAGCGCGGCCGTGGCGAGGGGCGCGCTGTGGCCCTCCTCGTGGAGGACGGCGGCGAAGGCCGCGCCCGCGAGCAGGTCCGCGACCTGCCGGGTCGTCATCAGGTCGCTCACCGTGGGGAAGCGCAGCCGGCGCGACTGCTTGCCGGCCTCCCGTGCCGTTGCGCGCCACTTGCCGAGGGACTTAAGTCCGCGCTCGCCCTTCCACTGGGTGATGCAGCGCGAGGCGGCCCAGGGCACGACGGCGTCGACGCCGGTCTCCGTCATCGTCTCGACGGCGACCTCGCCGCGGTCGCCCTTGGGCAGGGCCTGGACGACGGTGATGCGGGGCTCGGGGAGCGGCTCGGAGCGTACGGACGTCACGGCGACGTCCAGGTGGTCCTTGCCCTCGACGGCGGCCACGGTGCCGAAGGCGGCCGTGCCCTGACCGTCGGTCAGCCCGATCTCCTCGCCGACCCTGAGCCGGCGGACGGAGACGGCGTGGCGCCCTTCCGGGCCGTCGAGGGGGAAGACCGTACCGGGGAAGACCCCCGTCAGGGCGTCCTCCTCGACCAGGAACACCGGCGCTGTCATGACTTGCTCCCTCGCATCTCGCTCAACTTCCCCCGGGCCTCCTCCAGTTCCCCCATGAGGGTCGCCAGCAGCCCGGCCACCGGCAGCGGTCTCGCCAGGCGGTGACCCTGGCCCGCCCACAGGTTCATCGCCTGCGGGTCGCCCGCCGCCGCCGCGGCCTTGCGCAGCCCCGCCGTCAGGTAGTGCACCTGGGGGTACGCGGCGGGGGCGTACGGGCCGTGTTCCCGGATGAAACGGTTCACCAACCCTCGGGCCGGGCGGCCCGAGAAGGCCCGGGTCAGCTCCGTACCGCCGAACAGCGGGTCGGTCAGGGCCTGTTTGTGCAGCGCGTGCGCGCCGGACTCGGGGCAGGCGAGGAACGCGGTGCCGAGCTGCGCGGCGCAGGCGCCCGCGGCGAGGACGGCGGCTATCTGCTCGCCCCGCATCAGGCCGCCGGCGGCGATCACGGGCAGCTCGACGGCATCCCGGACCTGGGCGAGCAGGGCGAGCAGGCCGAGGCCCGCGCCCGTACCGTCGGCGTGCGGGTCGTCGCGGTGGGTGCCCTGGTGGCCGCCGGCCTCGACGCCCTGGGCGCACACGGCGTCCGCGCCGGCGTCGCGGGCGGCCAGCGCCTCGGCGGCCGAGGTCACGGTCACGACGGTGAGCGTGCCGGCGGCGCGGAGGGCGGCCACGGCCTCGGCCGACGGGCAGCCGAAGGTGAAGGAGACGACCGGCACGGGGTCGTCGAGGAGGATCGCGAGCTTGGCGTCGTAGGCGTCGTCGCAACCCTGGTCCCAGTCGCCGAGCGGCGTCTCGTACCAGGCGGACTCGCCGGCGAGCTGCTCGGCGTAGACCTCGACGGCGGCCGGGTCGGCCGCGGGCGGCTGGGGCATGAAGAGATTCACACCGAAGGGTGCGGCGGTACGGGCCCGGAGCTGCTTGATCTCCTCGTACATCGCCGCGGGCGTCTTGTAACCGGCGGCCAGGAACCCGAGGCCGCCCGCCTCGGAGACCGCGGCCGCGAGGGCGGGCCCGGAGGCGCCGCCCGCCATGGGGGCCTGCACGACCGGGTGCCGGCACAGGCCGGCGAGCGCGGAAGCCACCCTGGGTTCGTAAGCCATGCACACATCGTGTCACAGGCGGCGACGATCGCCGGACGGGTCTGCTACGGGCCCGTCCGGTGATCATCACTACGAGCGTTGCGGGCGCTCAGCGCCCGTTGAGCACATCCTTAAGCCGCGAAAACAGCCCCTGCTGCCCCGGCTTGAAGTCGCCCATCGGCCGCTCCTCGCCCCGCAGCTTCGCCAGCTGCCGCAGCAGATCCTCCTGCTGCGGGTCCAGCTTGCTGGGGGTGATCACCTCGACGTGGACGACGAGGTCGCCGCGGCCGCCGCCGCGCAGGTGCGTGACACCGCGCTGGTGCAGCGGGACCGACTGGCCCGACTGCGTGCCCGGGCGGATGTCGATCTCCTCGATGCCGTCCAGCGTCTCCAGCGGCACCTTCGTGCCGAGGGCCGCGGCCGTCATCGGGATGGTGACCGTGCAGTGCAGGTCGTCGCCGCGGCGCTGGAAGATCGGGTGCGGCTTCTCGTGGATCTCGACGTAGAGGTCGCCGGCGGGGCCGCCGCCGGGGCCGACCTCGCCCTCGCCCGCGAGCTGGATCCGGGTGCCGTTGTCGACACCGGCCGGGATCTTGACGGTGAGGGTGCGCCGCGAGCGCACGCGGCCGTCGCCGGCGCACTCCGGGCAGGGGGTCGGCACGACCGTGCCGAAGCCCTGGCACTGCGGGCACGGCCGGGAGGTCATGACCTGGCCGAGGAAGGAGCGGGTGACCTGCGAGACCTCACCGCGGCCGCGGCACATGTCGCACGTCTGGGCGGAGGTGCCGGGGGCCGCGCCCTCGCCGCTGCAGGTGGTGCAGACGACGGCGGTGTCGACCTGGATCTCCTTGGTCGTCCCGAACGCGGCCTCGTCGAGGGTCACTTCGAGACGGATCATGGCGTCCTGGCCGCGCCGGGTGCGCGAGCGCGGGCCGCGCTGCGACGCCTGTCCGAAGAAGGCGTCCATGATGTCGGAGAAGTTGCCGAAGCCCGCGCCGAAGCCACCGGCCCCGCCACCGCCGCCGGACGCCGAGAGCGGGTCGCCGCCGAGGTCGTAGACCTGCTTCTTCTGCGGGTCCGAGAGCACCTCGTAGGCGGCGTTGATCTCCTTGAACCGCTCCTGCGTCTTCGGGTCCGGGTTGACGTCCGGGTGCAGCTCGCGGGCGAGGCGGCGGAAGGCCTTCTTGATCTCGTCCTGCGAGGCGTCGCGCCGTACGCCCAGGACCGTGTAGTAGTCCGTGGCCACTTACGACTCCGCCAGGATCTGTCCGACGTAACGTGCCACTGCGCGTACCGCTCCCATCGTTCCGGGGTAGTCCATGCGGGTCGGTCCGACCACGCCGAGTTTGGCGACTGCCTCGTCGCCCGAACCGTAGCCGACGGCGACGACCGATGTGGAGTTCAGTCCCTCGTGAGCGTTCTCGTGACCGATGCGGACCGTCATCCCGGAGTCCGTGGCCTCGCCCAGCAGCTTCAGCAGCACGACCTGCTCCTCCAGCGCCTCCAGCACGGGGCGGATGGTGAGGGGGAAGTCGTGCCCGAAACGGGTGAGGTTGGCGGTGCCGCCGATCATGAGACGCTCCTCGGTCTCCTCGACGAGCGTCTCCAGCAGGGTGGCGAGCACCGTAGAAACGGTTCCGCGGTCCTCCTGCTCGAAGGACTCGGCGAGATCCGAGACCAGCTGCGGCACGTCCGTGAACCGGCGGCCCACGACGCGGCTGTTGAGCCGGGCGCGGAGGTCCGCCAGCGAGTTCTCCCCGATCGGGGCCGGGCAGTCGATCATGCGCTGCTCGACGCGCCCGGTGTCGGTGATCAGAACGAGCATGACGCGGGCCGGCGCGAGCGAGAGCAGCTCCACGTGGCGCACCGTCGAACGGGTCAGCGACGGATACTGCACCACGGCGACCTGCCGGGTCAGCTGCGCCAGCAGGCGGACCGTGCGCCCCACGACGTCATCCAGGTCGACGGCGCCGTCCAGGAAGTTCTGGATGGCGCGCCGCTCCGGGGTCGACAGGGGCTTGACGCCCGCGAGCCGGTCGACGAAGAGCCGGTAGCCCTTGTCGGTCGGGATGCGGCCGGCGCTGGTGTGCGGCTGGGCGATGAAGCCCTCCTCCTCCAGCGCGGCCATGTCGTTGCGCACCGTGGCCGGGGAGACGCCCAGCCGGTGCCGCTCGGTGAGGGCCTTGGAGCCGACGGGCTCCTCGGTGCCCACATAGTCCTGGACGATGGCGCGCAACACCTCGAGCCTGCGTTCGCTCAGCATCGCGCGCACCTCCAAGTCCAGACCGTCTTACGGGGCCGATCCTGGCACTCAGTGGTGGCGAGTGCCAAAGCCCTCCAGCCAGTGTACGGCCGTGCACCACAGGCAGGGCAAGAGCCGTCCGCGCCGTGCCCCCGTCGCGCACGGCCGGACGGGCAACCGTACCGCCCTCCCGCTAGCGTCCTGGTATGGACAGCGGGCAGCAAGGCCAGGGGGCGGAAGCGCGGTGGGAACGGCTCGCGCCGGGGGTCGCGCGCCGCCGAATGCCGGGGTGGGACGCCACGGCAGGGGTGATCGTCGGCAGTACGGGTGTGCTGCTCGTGGACACCGGGTCGACGGTGGCGGAGGGGGCGGAGCTCGGGCACGACGTGCGGGAGCTCTTCGGCCGGAGCGTGACGCATATCGCTCTTACGCACCCCCACTTCGACCACGTATTCGGCACGGCCGCGTTCCCGGGCGCGGAGGTGTACGGGGCCGTGGGCGCCGCCGAGCTGATGCGGCGCGAGCGCGAGGAGCTGCGCCTGGACGCGGAGCGGTACGGGCTCGCGCCCGCGGCCGCGGCGGAGGCCGCCGAGCGGCTCGTGGTGCCCCGGCACCCGGTCAGCGGGGAGCTGACGCTGGACCTGGGCGGCGGGCGGCAGGCGCTGCTGGCCAACCTCGGGCCCGCCCACACCGCGCACGACCTGGCGATCTTCGTCGCGGGCCGCGGCGGGGCGCCCGAGGTCGTCTTCTGCGGGGACGTCGTCGAGGAGTCCGGCGAGCCCCAGGCGGGCCCGGACGCCCTGCCCCGGCGCTGGCCCGCGGCCCTGGACCGGCTGCTGGCGCTGGGCGGCGAGAGCGCGGTCTACGTGCCGGGGCACGGGGCGGTGGTGGACGCGGCGTTCGTACGGGCGCAGCGGGACGCCTTGGCGGCGCGCTTCGGGGAGTCGTGACGTGCGGCGTGACGTGCGGCGTGACGTGCGGCTGTCCGCCTGTGCGGCTATCCGGCCGTGCGGCTGTCCGGCGGCTGACCGCGACGCGCCGCGGGAAGAATGATCTCCATGCGCAGCAGACAGTACGGTCCCGATCTCACCCCTCCGTGGAAGAAGCAGCAGCCCGCGCCCGAGGTGCCTGCGGACGTCGATCTCGTGGTCGAAGAGGTCACCACCGGGTTCTGCGGGGCGGTGATCCGGTGCGAGAAGACGGCCCAGGGGCCCACCGTCACCCTGGAGGACCGCTTCGGCAAGCACCGCGTCTTCCCGATGGAGCCGCGCGGCTTTCTCCTTGAGGGGCGCGTCGTCACCCTCGTGCGCCCCACGGCGGCCCGTACGCCCCAGGGGCCCGCGCGGACGGCCTCGGGTTCGATCGCCGTCCCGGGCGCGCGGGCACGCGTCGCTCGCGCCGGACGCATCTACGTGGAGGGCCGGCACGACGCGGAGCTCGTCGAGCGGGTGTGGGGCGACGACCTGCGCAT
Organism: Streptomyces sp. URMC 127; assembly: GCF_051386535.1. Taxonomy (NCBI): domain Bacteria; kingdom Bacillati; phylum Actinomycetota; class Actinomycetes; order Kitasatosporales; family Streptomycetaceae; genus Streptomyces; species Streptomyces sp. URMC 127. The sequence continues at coordinate 6,539 of NZ_JBPQTW010000098.1, read as the reverse complement.
CGAGGGCGTCGTCGTGGAGTACCTGGAGGGCGTCGACGACCTCCCGGCGATCGTCCGCTCCTTCGCCCCCGGGCCCGACGCGCGGCTGGGCGTCCTCGTGGACCACCTCGTGCCCGGCTCGAAGGAGTCGCGGATCGCGGCGGAGGTGACGGGCGAGCACGTCCTCGTCGTGGGTCACCCGTACGTGGACGTGTGGGAGGCGGTCAAACCCTCCTCCGTGGGCATCCCGGAGTGGCCGCGGGTGCCGCGGGGGCTGGACTGGAAGACGGGGGTGTGCGAGGCGCTCGGGTGGCGGCCGGTGAACACGGGGGCCGCTTGGCAGCGGATCCTTTCGAGCGTGCGGTCGTACAAGGACCTGGAGCCGGAGTTGCTGGGGAGGGTCGAGGAGCTGATCGACTTTGTGACGGTGGGCCCCTAGGAGGGCCGTTTCCCGGGGCTGCCGGCTTGTGGGCAGTCGTTCCGCAGGGCGGAACGGGTGGGCACAAGCCGGCCACCGGGCCGCACTCAGTCCACCAGGTCCCGCACCACCGCATCGGCCAGCAGCCGTCCCCGGAGGGTCAGCGCCGCACGGCCCTGCTCGTACGCCTCCGGCCGCAGGAGGCCGTCCGCCAGGGCCCGCGCGGCCGCCGACGCGCCCGCCGGCTTCAGGAGCGACAGCGGGCAGCCCTCCTCCAGGCGCAGTTCGAGGAGGATCCGCTCCACGCGCCGGTCCTCCTCCGAGAGGAGCTCCCGGCCCGCGCCCGGCGACCGGCCCTCGGCCAGTGCCTGGGCGTACGCGCCCGGGTGCTTGACGTTCCACCACCGCACGCCGCCGACGTGGGAGTGCGCACCGGGGCCCGCGCCCCACCAGTCGGCGCCGCGCCAGTAGAGCTCGTTGTGGCGGCAGCGGCCGGCATCGGTCGTGGCCCAGTTGGAGACCTCGTACCAGGAGAAGCCGGCGGCCGTGAGCGCGTCCTCGGCGATGAGGTAGCGGTCGGCGTGGACGTCGTCGTCGGTCATGGGGACCTCGCCGCGGCGGATCCGGCGGGCGAGCTGGGTGCCCTCCTCGACGATCAGGGCGTACGCGGAGACGTGGTCCGGCCCGGCGCCGACGGCCGCGTCCAGGGAGGCGCGCCAGTCGTCGTCGGACTCCCCCGGCGTGCCGTAGATCAGGTCGAGGTTGACGTGCTCGAAGCCGGCCGCGCGCGCCTCCGCGACGCACGCCTCGGGGCGGCCCGGGGTGTGCGTGCGGTCGAGGATCTTCAGGACGTGCTGCCGGGCGCTCTGCATGCCGAAGGAGATCCGGTTGAAGCCGCCCTCGCGCAGCTCGGCGAGGTAGCGCGGGTCGACGGACTCGGGGTTCGCCTCGGTGGTGATCTCCGCGCCGTCGGCGAGGCCGAACTCGTCGCGGATCGCGGCCAGCATCCGCACGAGGCCGGCGGCGGGCAGCAGGGTGGGCGTGCCGCCGCCGACGAAGACGGTCTCGACGGGGCGCGGGTCGTCGCCCAGGACCTTCCGTGCGAGACGGATCTCCTGCTCGACCGTCTCGGCGTAGTTGTCCCGCGAGGCGAGCGCGCCGCCGGAGCCGCGCAGCTCGCTCGCGGTGTACGTGTTGAAGTCGCAGTACCCGCAGCGCGTCGCGCAGTAGGGCACGTGCAGGTAGAACCCGAGCGGCCGCTGCCCGGCGCCGGTGAGGGCGTGGCGGGGCAGGGCCCCGTCCTCGGGCACGGGTTCGCCGTCAGGCAGTACGGAAGGCATGGGTCCATTGTCCGGCATCGCCGGAGCGGACCGGCCGGCGAGCCGGAGGGCACCCGGCCGGGAGCCTGCGGGACCCGGCCAGCGATGCCGGAGAGCATCCGGCAGGCTGCTCAGCGACCGCCGGCAGGCTCCTCGGCGACCGCCGGCCGGCTCCGGAGCGACCGCGGCCGGCTCTACTTCTCCCGGGCGCCCTCGTACATCTCGTCGATCAGGTGCTGGTAGCGCCGCTCGACCGCCGGCCGCTTGAGCTTCAGGCTCGGGGTGAGCTCGCCGTGCTCGACGTCCAGGTCGCGCGGCAGCAGCCGGAACTTCTTGATCGTCTGCCAGCGCTGGAGGCCCTCGTTGACCCGCTGTACGTAGCCCTCCACGAGCTCGACGGTCCGCGGGTCGGCGACGACCTCGGCGTAGGTCTTGCCGGCCAGGTCGTGCTCGGCGGCCCAGGCCATGAGGGTGGGCTCGTCGAGGGCGATCAGAGCGGTGCAGTAGTTGCGGTCGGCGCCGTGCACGACGGCGTTGGAGACGAAGGGGCACAGGGCCTTGAACCGGCCCTCGATCTCGGTCGGTGCGACGTACTTGCCGCCCGAGGTCTTGATCAGGTCCTTCTTGCGGTCGGTGATGCGCAGGTAGCCGTCGGGGGACAGCTCGCCGATGTCGCCGGTGTGGAACCAGCCGTCGCTCTCCAGGACCTCGGCGGTCTTCTCGGGCAGGCGGTGGTAGCCGGCCATGACGCCGGGGCCGCGCAGGAGGATCTCGCCGTCGTCGGCGATGCGGACCTCGGTGCCGGGCAGCGGCTTGCCGACCGTGCCGGTGCGGTAGGCCTCGCCGGGGTTGACGAAGCTGGCGGCGCTGGTCTCGGTGAGGCCGTAGCCCTCCAGGATGTGGATGCCGGCGCCGGAGAAGAAGTAGCCGATGTCCGGGGGCAGCGCGGAGGCGCCGGAGACGCAGGCGCGCAGCCGGCCGCCGAAGGCCTCGCGGATCTTGGCGTAGACGAGGGCGTCCGCGACGCGGTGCTTGGCGGCGAGCCCGAAGGGGACGGAGGCGCTGCCGGTGCGGCGGAAGTTCTCCTGGGAGGCCTTGGCGTACTCGCGGGCGACGTCGGCGGCCCAGCGGAAGATCTTGTACTTGGCGCCGCCGCCCTCGCGGGCCTTGGCCGCGACGCCGTTGTAGACCTTCTCGAAGATGCGCGGGACGGCCGCCATGTAGGTGGGGCGGACGGCCCGGAGGTTCTCGGCGATCCGGTCCTGGCGCCCGTCGACCGCGGTGACGTGCCCGGTGCTGATCTGGCTGCACGTCAGCACCTTGCCGAAGACGTGCGCGAGGGGCAGCCACAGGAACTGCACGTCGTCGGGGCGGACCATGCCGGTGGCCTGGATGGCGCGAGCCATGTACGACCAGGTGTCGTGGGGCAGGCGCACGCCCTTGGGGCGGCCCGTGGTGCCGGAGGTGTAGATGAGCGTGGCGAGCTGGTCGGAGCGCAGGGCCTTGATGCGCTCGCGGACCGTCTCCGGGTCGGCCGCGAGGCGGGCGGCGCCGCGCCGCTCCAGCTCGGCGAGGGAGAGCACCCAGCCCTCGGGGTCGCCGTCGGCGGGGACGGCGTCCTTCTCCTCGACGACCACGACGTGCGCGAGGCCGGGCAGGTCGGCGCGGTGCTGCCGGGCCTTGGCGAGCTGGGCCGCGTCCTCGGCGATGAGCACGCGGCTCTCGGAGTCGGAGAGGATGAACGCCGTCTCCTCGGCGTTGGTGCTGGGGTAGATGGTGGTGGTCGCGGCCCCGGAGCAGAGCACTCCGAGGTCGGTGAGGATCCACTCCACGCGGGTGGTGGAGGAGAGGGCGACCCGCTCCTCGGGCTGCACGCCGAGGTCGACCAGGCCCGCGGCGATCGCGAAGATACGCTCGGCGGCCTGGCCCCAGGTGAGCGAGGCCCAGGTGTCGGGACCCTGGCCGGCGGGGGCGGGGACCGGGTAGCGGTAGGCCTCCGCGCCGGGCGTCGCCCCGACGCGTTCGAGGAGGATCGTCGCCACGGAGGGCGGACGGTTCTCGATCAAAGCCTGTGTCTCGGTCACGGCGTCCTCCGGGGCCCGATTCGTTGCTGGTGACTCACGAGTAACCTTCCAAGCAGTGATCAGCGTAAGCGGCCCGGGCCCGTGGCGTAAGAGGGTGAGAAGGGCTTGTCGAAGCTGTGACCGGCGACGGCGCGGAGGGCGGCCCGGAGCGCCCGGAACATGCGGAAGCGCCCGCTCCCAGGGGTGGGAACGGGCGCTTCGGGTGACCGGCCGGGAGCGGGCTTACTTCTTGCCCTTCTCCCCCGACTCGTCGCTGGACAGCACCGCGATGAAGGCCTCCTGCGGGACCTCCACGCTGCCGACCATCTTCATCCGCTTCTTGCCTTCCTTCTGCTTCTCCAGCAGCTTCCGCTTACGGGAGATGTCACCGCCGTAGCACTTGGCGAGGACGTCCTTGCGGATGGCGCGGACGGTCTCGCGGGCGATGACGCGGGAGCCGATCGCGGCCTGGATCGGCACCTCGAAGTTCTGCCGCGGGATGAGCTCGCGCAGCTTGGCGACGAGCCGCACGCCGTACGCGTACGCCTTGTCCTTGTGGGTGATCGCGGAGAAGGCGTCGACCTTGTCGCCGTGCAGCAGGATGTCGACCTTGACCAGCTCGGAGGTCTGCTCGCCGGTGGGCTCGTAGTCGAGGGAGGCGTAGCCGCGGGTCTTGGACTTCAGCTGGTCGAAGAAGTCGAAGACGACCTCGGCGAGCGGGAGGGTGTAGCGGATCTCGACGCGGTCCTCGGAGAGGTAGTCCATGCCCAGCAGGACGCCGCGGCGGGTCTGGCACAGCTCCATGATCGCGCCGATGAACTCGCTGGGCGCGAGGATCGTGGCGCGCACGACCGGCTCGTGGACCTGGGCGATCTTGCCGGTCGGGAACTCGCTGGGGTTGGTGACGGTGTGCTCGCTGCCGTCCTCCATGTCGACGCGGTAGACCACGTTCGGCGCGGTGGCGATCAGATCGAGGCCGAACTCGCGTTCGAGGCGCTCGCGGATGACCTCCAGGTGGAGCAGGCCGAGGAAGCCGACGCGGAAGCCGAAGCCGAGCGCCGCGGACGTCTCCGGCTCGTAGACCAGGGCCGCGTCGTTGAGCTGCAGCTTGTCCAGGGCCTCGCGGAGCTCCGGGTAGTCCGAGCCGTCCAGCGGGTAGAGGCCCGAGAAGACCATCGGCTTCGGGTCCTTGTAGCCGCCGAGGGCCTCGGTGGCACCGCCCTGGAACTGGGTGATGGTGTCACCCACCTTCGACTGGCGGACGTCCTTCACGCCGGTGATCAGATAGCCCACCTCACCGACGGAGAGGCCGTCGGCCGGGAGCATCTCGGGCGAGTTGGTGCCGATCTCCAGCAGCTCGTGCGCGGCGCCCGTCGACATCATCCGGATGCGCTCGCGCTTGCTGAGCGTGCCGTCGACGACCTTCACGTACGTGACCACGCCGCGGTAGGCGTCGTAGACGGAGTCGAAGATCATCGCGCGGGCGGGGGCGTCCTTGACGCCGACCGGGGCCGGGACGTCGCGCACGACGCGGTCCAGCAGCTCGGGCACGCCGACGCCGGTCTTGGCGGAGACCTTGAGGACGTCCTCGGGGTCGCAGCCGACGAGGTTCGCGAGCTCGGCGGCGAACTTCTCCGGCTGGGCGGCAGGCAGGTCGATCTTGTTGAGGACCGGGATGATCGTGAGGTCGTTCTCCATCGCCAGGTAGAGGTTGGCGAGGGTCTGGGCCTCGATGCCCTGCGCGGCGTCGACCAGGAGGATGCAGCCCTCGCACGCGGCGAGCGAGCGCGAGACCTCGTAGGTGAAGTCGACGTGACCAGGCGTGTCGATCATGTTGAGGATGTGGGTCTTCCCCGCGTCCTCGGAGGGCGCCCACGGCAGACGGACCGCCTGGGACTTGATCGTGATGCCGCGCTCGCGCTCGATGTCCATCCGGTCGAGGTACTGCGCGCGCATCTGCCGCTGGTCGACCACGCCGGTCAGCTGAAGCATCCGGTCGGCGAGCGTCGACTTGCCGTGGTCGATGTGCGCGATGATGCAGAAGTTACGGATCAGAGCCGGGTCGGTACGGCTCGGCTCGGGCACGTTGGTAGGGGTCGCGGGCACGCAGGATCCATTCGGTGACTTCGGCGTTGGTACGCCAGTCTCGGCGGGAGTCGGGTATACGACCCCTCCATCGTCCCATGAGCGGCGGCCGTCGTCCGGTTTGGGCGGCCGGAGGGGCTGCTGGTAGCCTGGTCCACTGTGCTTCGCGACCCTCTCACGCGTGCGGCACACATCTCGAAATCCAACGAACCTGAAAAGGCTCTTTCGTGGCGAACATCAAGTCCCAGATCAAGCGGAACAAGACCAACGAGAAGGCGCGCCTGCGCAACAAGGCCGTCAAGTCCTCGGTCAAGACCGCTGTCCGTGCGGCCCGCGAGGCCATCGTCGCCGGTGACGCCGACAAGGCCACCGCCGCCGTCGCCTTCGCCGGCAAGAAGCTCGACAAGGCCGCCAGCAAGGGTGTCCTGCACAAGAACGCCGCCGCCAACAAGAAGTCGGCGCTGGCCAAGCAGGTTGCCGCCCTCAAGGGCTGAAGCCTCTCCGGGGTGTGAACCCCGGTCCTTCGCCGGTATCGGAACCAGCGACCCCTCTACCGCTCCGGTCCGGCACCCCGCCGCGCTCGGTCGTTCGCCACGCGGGCGCGGCATGAGCCTTTCGGCTCGATGAACGATCCCGGTGCCCCGGGCCGCCCTTTCCCCAAGGACGGCCCGGGGC